>DAOVOC010000025.1 GCA_030629865.1 bacterium | reverse complement strand
CTAGTTATTTTTTCTTTACCAACAAACGTATCGAATCTATTCAAAAAATTATAACTAATTTTCTTTCTGATGGTTCAACTTTAACCCTGTTAGATCTTGGTCCGCGCGATGCAACAGGTCTTTGGGATTGTCGCCTAAATCCCGAAAACACGGAAACATGGATTGCATTGCAGCGAGGAAACTCTTGTGGTCTTCTTCATGCGCTTGGCCGTGCTGCAATGTGTAAGCATCATGTTGATGGTGAAACAAAATTTTTTAGTGGTGAGCTTGAAAACAGGGAAGTTTTAGCACAAAAAGCTCTGAAAATTTCACTAAACAACGAACGTGAACTTGTAAAACAAGAAGGTTTGCTTTTAGAAACCATGCTCAACATGTTTGTAGAAACCGGTTCTGAACATGCAAAACGTTTGCGTGCGTCACTAAGAAGTCTTGCAGAAGATGCAACGGTATCTGATCCAAAAGAAAGCACTTTTTACGAACCAGAACTTGAAGCGAATGAAATGTGCGAACAAGATGATTCGCTTTTACTTCAAAATTATGTTGGTAGCATGATTCGAACACACAAAAGACGTGTTGACGCTTTCCAGCGTAATTGCTGGCGACTTGTTGAAGAAGAGCTTGAGCAAGGCGCTTTTGATGGTTTTGAACTAGCACATTTTTCTCGACTTGTAACAAGCATCTGTAAACATTTTAAAAATATTATCTACCAAATCCAGCCGCACGCTGGTGAATGGAACATTGCTCCGCATAACCGATGGGTGATGAGAGAGATGCTAGCAAAAACTGAAGAATTTAAAAATCTGCGCGAGTCTGATAACGCTAGTCCTAGGACTCTTCAACTTGCTAAAAACTTCTCGCTCGTTTCACAACCAAAGACTTGGGCTAACAAAATTAAAGAACTTGGAACCGATTCTAAAAAACTGAAAGTGTTTGTTTCTAGTGATTCTGATCTTGCGGGTGTATTTACAAATGCTGCTCGTTTTAGGGCGAATCCTGCACAAAATCCTCAAGTATGTGTTTTGGCTAGTTTTAAAGATGAGTCTGAAGATAAATACAGTTCATGGGGTCACTGGGTAACGGTTTTGATTAAACGCAACGAAAAGACCGGAAAAAATGATGTTACCTATATGGAATCATCCCGCTGGTTTGGCGATGACGAAATGGGAGAAACCGCACAAGGACAGCGTGAAAACCTTGAAGCGTTGATGTATTTGCTAAATGAAGCTCCACTTCCATAATTACAATCTTACAGCGTGGCACAGGATAACTATTTACTCACATTCACAAGCTTAGCTATCGTGTTGCACAGAGGTCTTTAACGGAGTTTTGTGCAATGCAAATTGGTTTGAATATGCAATTAAAAATCAAATTATATGCTGTCTTTTTTTTCTTATCATTTTTGAGTCAAAAAAATTTTGCAAATTTACAAGTGGAACAAAAAAAACAGCCACTGTATTTTGCGCAATCATCGCCGGGGCGCCAGATTTTGCCTTCGTACAGCCTTGTAAATGGTGATGAAAATGAAATTGTTTTTGGATCTTCTATGCCGCTTTCGGGCGGCGTTTCTATTTTGGGGCGTGATTTTACTTACGGTGTAAATCTTGTTTTTAACAAGTTAAACCGGTCTGGAGGAATTGGCGGAACGCTGGTTAAACTGGCATCGCAAAATGATTGGTACGATCCTGCCAAGACGGTTCAGGTTGTTAATCTTCTACAGGCACAAACATCAGTTTTTTTGGGAATTCTTGGGGCAGAAAACTTACTTGCCATTATGCCTCAGATTAAATCAAAACAAATGGCAATGTTTTTTCCGGCTGTTGGCAACAAAGTGTTTCGAAAAAATGCACCAGATTACATGGTTCACTATAGAGCTTCGATGAAAAGGGAGCTTGACGTTTTAATCACTTACGTGCTCAAGGCGCTTCGGCGTAGAAAAATTGCAGTTTTTTACGAGGCCAATCGGTGGGGAGAGGGCGCTGTTCAAGAAGTGGAATCGATTTTGGCCAAACACGGGCTGACTGTTTATTCGAGTGCATCGTATCCTGCAGGCACCGTAAATGTCCTGCCAGCGGCCAGGTCCATTGCAAAAACGCTGCCAGATGCTGTCATTTGCATAGCCCAGGCAAGGCCTGCATATAATTTTATTCAACAAGTGGTTAATGAAGGGCTTTATAACGCTTCGTTTTTGGGATTGGGAGAGTTGGCTCCTATCCAGCCCATTATTAAAAAATCGCGAGGAGTGGAATTAATTCTTTCGTCTGTTGTTCCCGATCCATGGCGCTCGGAGCTTGGTATCGCCAAACAATTTAGGCGCGATATGAAAAAGCATCTACCCAACCGTAAAATCTCCCAATTTTTATTTGAAGGATATTTGGCCGGATCGGTTATGACCAACATTTTAAAGCGCACAAAAAAACCACCAACGTTAGGAAATGTGCTTGAACAGTTTGAAAGACTTAAAAACGTCAATTTTGGTGGTATTTCGCTAGATTTTAATGCGTCAGACAGGTCGCTTTGCAAAGATGTATGGATTAACACCGGTGGTGATAAAGCATGGCCAAGGTTTGTGTCTGCTGCTAAAAAAGTTGTTAATTTACAAAATTCTGGGAGACCGTATGAATCTGCAAAGACTAGCTAAAAACTGGTTATTCAAATGGATTGCAACACGCGTTGAGTTCAAAATAGGCGTTGCAACTGTTGCCGTTCTTTTGCTTTTGACGATATTTAGCATTGCTCTTGCACGATTTAATACGACTGACAAGTATCCTGAGTTTCAAATTATTAATGAAGCTCGGCAAAAGGAATTTGGCGCATTTACGGTTAAAGTGACGACCGGAATGTTTATCAAAAACTTTTCCACCTTTAACGTAGTTAAGAATCGCTTTGTTATGGACTGTATTTTGTGGTTCGAGTACAACTCAGACGAAATCATGCTAGACACTATTAATATGTTTTCGTTTGATAATGGGAAGATTTTAAAGCGTTCTCAAGCGGATATTAAAATTGATGGGCGCAAAACTCGCGCAAAGTATGATGTACGCGTTGAATTCAAGGGTGCGCTGGAATATCACAAGTTTCCGCTCGAAGACCACCGCATTTCGCTTGTTCTTTCAAACAATTTTGTTACTCCCTACGAGATGTTTTTTCATGTTGATAACGCGTATTTTAATTCTGCAGAGGGAATTTTTATCCCCAACTGGCAGATTCGCGATATGAACACCGATTCTGGGTATGTAAGCCCACAGCTTGATAATAGAAAGCAGGACAAAAAAGAATCTTATCCACAAGCGTCGTTTACTTTAAATGTAGAAAAAGCAGGCATCCGTAAGGTTTTGGTTATTTTCTTACCGCTGTTTTTGGCAATATTTTTGGCCATTTTTTCATTTATGATGAACCTTGATAATGCTCGTATGCGTATGATGATGGGCTCGAGCGCGGTTACCGCGCTGCTTGGCTACCGGTTTGTTATCGAAAACATGCTGCCTTCTGTAGGATATTTTACTACAACTGACTTTGTGTACGTGCTGTTGCTTGCACTGGCCTTTTCAGTCTTTGTATTCCAGCTTCTTTTTGCTAGAGGAGTTGGCAAAATTGCAAAAGCGCCAAAAGAACTGGGCCTGCTTTTTAAATACTCACTGATCGATACCGCAGCGCTTTTGGCAATCGTTATAACACTTGTTGTTGGTGCTGGGATAAGTGTTTTGGGGTAAAACGTCAGCTTTTTCTTATAATTTGCAATATCCCTTTCTCTTTGTAATCTGAGAGCATATTTTTAACGTAAATAAAGGAATAAAAATGAAGAAACTATTCATTATGGCTTTTATATTTTTGGGGCTTCCCGCTTCAGTTGGAGCAATGGATAGTTTTGTGAAAATAGTTTTTGGCCCATTTAATCGTGCCTATTATCAAAAAGCGCGTGGAAACACTTCCGAAGAGGTTGTGCAGAATCAGACATTAGCGGTAAATGTTGGTAAAGCTTTGGGGATTGCTGAAGCAGCACAAGCTTTTAAGGCAAAAAAGGCTTTTGAAGAAGCAAAGCAAGATCGCGAGAAAGCGAAACAGGATTACGAAAATCCCAGTTTAGAAAAAACTGGGGCTGTTTATAGGGAAATCGTAGACGGTGGAAATGTAGAAATGCAAAAAATGTTGTTGCGTGAAATAAGTGAAAAAGGGTTTTTAAAGAAAATATCGAAAACAAATTCACAGAGTTTTAAAAAGTGGAAACAGCGATTCAAAAAAATAAAAGATAAAGAAAATCAGAAAACAACCAAATTGATTCAAAAAAAACTTTTTTCTTATTACGCAGAAAAAAGTGAGGTTAGCACAGAAAAAAACAACGAATACGATAGGAATCTGAAAGATTTCAATGAATTAGAGCTAAAAAATTTGAGCAACAGAATTGTTAATGCGATAACTTCTGGTTATTCAGTAACCGCATTTACCGGTGTAGGAATTGGCCTTTACGGCATTGCTGCCTGGAAAAATTACAAAGCATGGTGCAAACAACAGGAAGACGAAGGCAACCAAACACAGGATGGGTTTCAAGAAGATGGTTTTGCACAATATATCCTTTCGCTTAAAGCGCTCAAAAATGTAGCTAAGAAAAAAGCTTTGTTTTGGACGGGGACAGCAGCTGTTGCTACCGGCACACTTTGTGCTGTTTTGGGAAGCAGATGGTTTAATGAAGCGACCAGTAAATTTTATTTAAAATAATCGTACTTTTTTAACCGGTCTCATTCCGAGATCACTCTTAAATCAAATACACTAATCACAATCATTTTGCTGCAATAAAAACAAACCAATGAACAGAAGAATTTTTGCTCATTGTAAGAGGGATTGTGTAATGTCAGAGAAAAACATATCCAAAACAAAAGAGCCTAAGACAAAAGTAAAACCAAAAAAAAAGGCTTCAGAGAAGAAAAAGCCTGTAAAAAGAACCAGTAAAAAACGTGCAGTATCGCTAAAGAAAGCCTCTGCAAGACGCCGACGCAAATCTTCAAAGAGTGCTTTTGCTTTTTTAAAAGTTCTTCTTAAAACATTAATTAATTTTTTGATGCAAAGTCGTGTGGCCTTGTTTGTAGGTGGTGGACTGGCCGTTTTTTTTGTCGCAATGCTTTTTGCACCACGTGTGAAAGTTGCCAATGGTTTTACCACGTTTAAAGAGCTCAAAAGTTATGTAATTCAATTTAATGAGCTTGAAATCAAAATGGAAAATGCGAATATAATAAAACCGAATTATACGACTCATTACAGAAATTTGAAAAAAGGTTTTTTCTCCGAACGGCTCCATCGGCTTGCAACTTTTTTGCATCTGCAAGACAAACCAATTTGGACGGTTGAGACTTTTCAAGATCTTGCAAAAAAGATTGTAAAAAGAGCGGAAGCTAAAAAACTTACCGGCTACTTTTTGCATAAAATTGTAGCAACTTCAAAAACCAAAATCGTTGCCTGGGGCGATCTGCAGGGTGCTTTCCATTCGCTTGTTAGAGACCTTGAACAATTAAAAAAACTTTCGATTATCGATGAAGATTTAAAAGTTACCAATGGTGATTATTATCTTATCTTCCTTGGTGATGTGGTAAGTCGGTCTCCGTTTATTCTAGAAACCCTTTCTACTGTTATGCAGCTTGTGTGGAAGAATCCGGACAATGTGTTTTATCTGCGTGGCAACCACGAGGCTCACGATTATTGGCAGGGATATGGATTAAAAAGAGAGCTTAAGTTGCGGGCAGGGCATCTAAAAACTGTTGATGACAAAATTCCGCTCCGGCCCCTGGTGCGAAAGTTTTTTAAAACTTTGCCAATTGTTATGTACTTTGCAATGCCACATGATGATGACCGCGAATTTGTGCGCTTCTCACATGAAGGAGGTAATGAGTTTAAAGTTGTAGAGCTTGATGAAAGTAAATACGATGATTTTTTACAGCAACCAAGCCACGGCAAAATTGGAACCTTCCATATGGAAGGTCTAGAGGCTGACAATTCTAGGTTAATTGAACTGCAAGCCATTATCAGGGCAGAGGTTAAACGGAAAAGCTACCAAGCAAACGATGGGCTTCGCTTAATTGCTCCAGAAGAGGGAGTGACTTCTTGGACTCTTCTTTCGTGCCCTACAGAAGTTTATCGCAAAGGATTAAAGTTTTATAATGATGCGTTTGGCCTTATAGAAGCTGCTCAAAACGAAAAAGATTGGAAAATAACTCTCTATAAACAAGATATTCGAACTCGAGATGGCTTTAAACTGCGTTCGCACTATCTTCTTTCTGGTAGCGAAGTTGACAAAGGTGATAGGTCAGAAAGATTACTTGCAACATTTAAAGCAAGACAAAAAGAAATTCAAAAAACTGGAATGTCACATGGAGAAGACGAAATAACCTTCGTTTCAAAAGAGCCTGATTTTGGTAAAAAACCTGTCCCGGTGACAAAGGCAGCTGTGTCCAAATTAGACAACAAGCGCAAAATAGGCCAAGCAACAATATTTTCTGGCGCAGAAAGCAAAGTGTTCGATATTGCTATGAAGTGCCGCATTATAAGTGAGAAGGCAAAGGAAAAAGAGTTAAACTTGGAATGCCAAGTTGTTACACCACCATCTCGCAAGCGTGCAGTTCCTCGTCCACCACGCCTCGAAAGACGTGTCCGTCGATCGATAGGGGGGTATACATCTCGAGTAGAAGAGTTGCCTAGCCAATTTATGCCTCCACACAGACCTGGTAGGCAAACTGCTTTAAATAAGCGCGTAAAAGCGCCAGAGCCGCCTCCAGCACCATCATCAATACGGTCAATGTCTCCTACAGTAGAACGACTTCAAAGACAGCAAACCAGACCGACGCGCAAAGAAATGGTAATTGAAGAATTCAACGGAGTTCTTGAAGAACAGTTACCCGATAAACCAATCGTCGAACCTGAAAAAATTCCACTTGCCGTCGACATTTAGAAAATACACTTTATAGAATAAGCTCCACGTATTTTAAATATTTACAGGGGGTAGAATGAAAAATGCTTTTAATTTTTTTATTTTAGTTAACTTGGTTTTTGCTACTAATATTTTTGCCGCTGAAAGGTTGTGTCTGTCGTCCTCAGGGCCGCCTTTAAAACATGAACCGCTAAGTCGCTATCAACAGTTTGTTTTAGGCACCGAAACGCTCTGGGTTGTTAGAGAAAATCTTAAAAAACAGCGAAATGTAGCAACTGGTGAATGTTTGGCAGATACGCAAACTATGGTTGAAATAAAAGAAAAGCATTTACAACATCAAAATTTTCTAGATCGTCTTTACATGATCTCAATCTCAAATAATGGAATTACTACATTGTTTTTTGTTGGCGTAGCAACAATGTTTGCGGCAACAATCTTAAGTAATAAAAAGCAAGTCAAAAAACAGACGTCCAAACCAAAAACTTTTGGTCAATATATAAAAGAATATTGTAAAAACTTTTCACTCAAGCCCTCTGGTAAAGCTGCCATAATCCTTACTTGTGCTGGCATGGGACTTGTAACTCTTGGGAGTATTGTTTCTGGTGCACGTTTTGCGCACAAAAAGACATATAAAAAAATCGCTGGATCCAATAAACTTTTAGAAAGATTTAGCCTAATTCTTAAAGGTAGGTCTAGGGGCATAAAAAGTTGATTTTTATGCCCCTTTTTGTGGGGTTTTGAGTTTTTATAAAATTCAGAGTAGATTTGCTGTACTGAAATAAGATATTTTATAAAGTGCTACTAAATGGAAAATTACATGTTTTTGAACAAAAAAACACTTTTGAGCATTTTTGCACTTTCCATGGCGATATTTTCATGTCTGCCTGCTAGCCTTCCCCAATTCTCTCCAGAAGTGTTTCCAGTACAAACAAATGAAACTGCCGCTTTTAAATCTGTTTTAGAAACGCTTTTAAACGGATTTAAATTTAGAACAGCGGGAACGATCAATCGCTCTTCTCAGCGGTCCCTTTCGATGCTTAAAAACGATGTTGTTACAGCAAATGGTCTTTTTGAGAAATTAAGCGCAACTAACGCCATTTCTGGAGAAGAGTTCGGAGATTTAATAAACTTCTTCTTTGATTATTGCGAAGAAAAAAGGCTTTACAAACATCATATCGACGAAATCAGATCAATTTTAGAAAGCGCCCTCGATACAGTCGGATATTCGCCACGAAAAACCCAAATCAGGGGCTTTTTAATGACACTGAACCGAATATTCCGTGAAGACTATGCGTCTGAGTACACTCCTGGCCAAGCAATGTTCAACACATGCATTAGAACTCCAGCCAGATTTGTAGCGGCACATCCAATTGCTACGTTGGCAATTCTTGGCACAACAGTTGGCGGTGTTCTTTTGATAAAGAAATTGCGGGATAAGAGTAAAGAAAAGCCTGAGGCTGGTGATAGCAGTGATGGTGACAGTGGCGACGATGGTGACGATGGTGATGGTGACGGGAAGAAGAAAAAACTGCTAGAAATAGATTCAACAAAACCATTCAATTCAAAATTCGGTATAACTAACCCAAGAGTTGAATCTTCATTTCAAGAGGGTCCTTTCAGCTGCGGTCCTCGCGCACTTGCCGCAATGTTAGATTTAGAATTTAATAAACAGTTTTTACAAGCCTCACTGAATGCGCAAAGCGAATTGGCAGAACTTGAAGGCGGAATTCTCTTGTCTCAAATGCAAAAGTCTCTGCAAAGAGTTGTTACAAGAACTGCTGTGGCAAATTTAACGACTGAAAAAATTGAGAATATGACTAAATCTGAAATAGTCTTGGTACAAAAATTACTCCAAACAGCTGGAAACAGGCAAACTACTATGAGCTGGGCGGATACAAAAAACACCGCCGAAAAAAACATAAAAATGTTCCACGCAGACACAATAAAATTTTTGATTCACAAACTTGCAAAAGGTGCTAACCCAAAGTGCATAGAGCTTTTCAGAGATAAAAACGTTCCAAAAAATTTCAGTAGAAACATGGAGTTTGTTGATGACTTTCTTATTGTTGAAGATCAGGTTTTAGATGGATTTACATCCGTTATTGATGGTAAAATAAAAAAATCAGCATTCTTAACCGAAGATGCTCATAGAAATTTGGCAATGGCTTGTCATAAATCTACAGATGGCAAAGCCGTTAGAGTTTTATTGTTAAAACCAGGCCATTGGGTAACAATGAAAGTATCTAGGTTAAGAAATGGTAAAGCACTTATTGCTGGATATAAATGTTCTATTGGAGTATCCCCTCACGCAGATCCAACAGTTGAGAGTTTAAAGAAAGCTTTTGCTAAAGGAGCGGATTGTTTTACAACAACAGAAATTTTAAAACCTGAATCTGTCTTGCTAAACAGTGCCATTCTACATTCTTTACAACTTATTGTACCAGAGGAAGATGGAAATAGGTTTGTATTGCCCGCATTTCAAGCACTGAAAAGCTATCCTAAATTTCCAACAACTGGTAAATGGACTGACCTGTCTGACGAAGAAAGTGCAATTAAAGCGACTCTCTCTCAGTGTGCTACAGACATTTTGCCACATATAAGTTCAAACGATGGAAAGGTAAACAAAGCAGGCCTGAAAGCTGTGCTTGATGCAGATAACGTAACCTTAGAAGATGCGGATCTTACAAGACTAAGCGAAGATTTAGAAAAAACACACAAAAAACAAAGAGAAATTCAACAGAATTT
>DAOVOC010000026.1 GCA_030629865.1 bacterium | reverse complement strand
CATCTTTGTTCATATGTGAGCTGGCAATATTTGGTCATTTACAACTCCTTTGAGTGGATACTTGGTGAGCTGTACAAAGACTATTGCCAGCTCACTTTTTTTCCACCCTAGGCGTTGCACTTAGAATTACAATTTACGTTTATATGATCTTGCAGTTAAAGATTTTACTCTTGGGGTTGGATCTTTTTTTGATGATTGGGAAGAAATAGAGAGGATTATAAAAAAAGACCGAGAATTGGGTATGTGTGATATCGAATGTCTTGGAAACATAATAAAAGTAATTGGTGATGTTGGTTTTACACCAGAGAGGTTTGCTCAACATGGATGCAATAAGCAGCTATTAGTAAATACAAAAGATGTATTAAGGTTATTTGAATTAGTTTTGAGAAAGATGGAAAATGGTTTGGGTAAAGAAATTATTGTAGAAAAAGACCGCTGTTGGAAAATTGAAAATGATTCCGTTTATGGTTTTTCCGACAATGCACTTGATCTAAAACCAATACAAACGTCTCTTCATGATAATTTGCAAATACTGCGGCAAATTGTTATTCAAAATCGAGAAATAGCAAGATCTGATTTTGAGAGTCTTGGAGATTTATTTATTTTGATTTTAGAGCCTCATTCTGCTCTTTTATACGGATGATTAATTGATCAGATTATGATTTAGGGAATGCTGATTCTTTAAACTAGTTGTGTTGCGATTTCCGTTAATAATCTAAAGTATTCGATGTCAAGTTTGTCTTCCAATGCCCATATCCAGCATAAAACTGCTTGTACAAAACGCCATTGAGCAATGCGTTTTTCATCAAACCCGAGGATTTTAGCAAACATTTTTATTCTGGTTTTTATTGTGGCGTAAAAAAAAGAGGGTAAGCTTTACAAAAAACTTACCCTCAATTTCTGTTGTGATTTATTTAGTCCTCTTGTTCCTCAGATTCAACTTCGGCATCACTGTCGTCTTTACCGAACATGCGTTTAAACCAGCCTTTTTTCTTGCCGCGTTCACCGCCTTTTTTGCCACGGTCTTTTCCTTTGCTTTTCTTTTTTTTACGCATTTCCTTACGTTGTTCTTTTGCTGTTTCTTCTATGTTTTTGACCGTTTCATTATCGTCAGTTGATTTTAGGAATTGTTCAGCAGCTTTTTCTTTGGCTTTTATTGCATCTTTAAATGTTGAAACGGCGCTTTTCAATTCTCCAGAAACATCTTCTTGTTTAAGCATATGGAGTCTACGCATAGCTTTCATTACATCTTTGTTGCGACGCACCATCTTCCCACGTCCAGGTTTGCCTCGACGCATCATATGGCCTTCCATCCCAGGCCCCATCATTGCGGGGTCCGTAGTTGCATACAGCGAAACGGCGCTTACAATTAAGAGTGTCGCTGTTAAAAGTGCTTTTCTCATGATCTTAATCTCCTCATAAGATCGGTGATACTAATACCTTTTTTTTCTTTAGTTTATTTCTGCGGTTTCCTGTTCTTCACGTTTGCGTTTACGCTCTTCTTCGCGTTTACGTTTTCGTTCACGTTTACGTTCGCGTTTTTGCTCACGCTTTTGTTTGCGGGTTAATTTTTTTGGTTTATCTTCGGTTTCTTTACTGTCTTTGAGCTTGCTCGATTTATCGCTTGAAGAAACTTTTGCAGATCTGTCTTGTCGTGAGCTACTCATACTGCTGCCCATCGACGATCTACCGTAGCCGCCACTATAGCCTCCACCGAAACTACCACCGCCGCCACCAAAGCCGCCGCCTCCACCTCCTCCACCACCGCCTCTTGAGCTGGCGGGAAAACTAATTGCAGAGATTATTAATATTGTTACAACTATTTTTTTCATGATATAGGCCTCCCAATTTGGGGAAAAAAAGAGGAGCCTGAAAAATCAGACCCCTCAAGAATTCTATTGTCTAATGCCTGTTATGAACGGTCTTTTCTGTTTTCTGTTTTACGCTTTTCTGTTTCACGGATACTTTTGAGTGCCTTGTCGACTATTTCTTTGTCGTCAGGGTCTTCTTTTGTAGCATCCAGAAAGGTATTGGCTGCATCTTTTTCATCTTCTTTAAGGGCTTTTTGTGCACCTTCTACTCTCTCTTTTTCTGTTGAAAATTGATTCCATGCTTTTTCAAGCTTTTCTGGCATCTCTTTGCCCTTAAGGGCCATATGAAGTCTTACTGCATAGCTTTGGCGTTTGCCAGTTTTTTTGTCTTTAGCAGGTTTCATGTTCTTTTTGGCTGTTTTAACAACATCTTCTTTTCTAAATTCATTAACTTCATCTTTAAATGTTTTTTCAGCTTCTTTTAGGTCTTTTTTTAATTCTTTCTTTTTATTTTTTGTGTTAACAAGTGTGTCGGCAAATGTATCAGATGCTTTTTTAAGGGTGTCCGAGATTTTTTTATTCTTGATTCTACTGTTCAGTTGCTTTGCTTTTTTGACCGTAGGGTCCACTTTCTTAGTTGTTTTTGCAGATACATTGGAGTCGAAAATCGTTACAGCCAAAAGAGCCAAGAGTATTTGTTTTCTCATCGTTGTGCCTTCCTAGGAAAGACCTGCGTTTATTCCATTATGAAATGATTATACCATTATGAGTATTTCAGATTGCAATAATTTTTAAATAAATAGTTTATGCTAGGGTGTTTCTTGAAATTTTTGTGATTCGAAAACGCTGAACTGAGCGTTCTTTTGCCATGCTGCATTATCAAGGCCTGCTTTTTTGCTTAATTGTTCAAGTGTATGCTGAAGGGTCCATCCGAGTTCTGTTGGGACATTTGGCAAGAAAACTGATGAATAGTAGCTGTTTTGTGTTGTTTTTTCAAAAATAATTCCATGTTTGCCAAGCTGGATTTTTTTGTATGAGTCAATTTTTCGTGGCTTTGTCAGAATGTTAATCGAGAGCTTTGTATTTTTAATTTCTGTTTTTTTAAGTGGAGTGAATCTTGAGTCTTGAAATGCCGCTGCTTTACTCATCGAAACAATTGTTTTAACAAGGGGTTCATTGGTTTCAATTCTTCCGATACATCCACGCAGATCACCTTTTGTGGTTTCAATTGTTACAAATGCCCCCCTGTTTTCGCGTAGTCGGTGTGTGATAACCGGATATGCTGTTGCCAAAGGCAGTTTGTTGTCAAAGGTGTTTTGTATTGAGGCTTTAGCGAGTGTTAAAAGACTTTGTTGTTCGTACCCGGAAAGGTGTAGAGAGGGGTTTTTGTTTTCAACAAAAACTATGCCTGCGTAGCCAACAGTGCCCTCAACTTCTGCATCAGAGAGTGGTTTGAAAAGATTTTCAGCTTTAAGAGAGGTTTCGGGACCCTTAATGTGTGCTGATGTGTAATAGCTTGTGAGCTCCGCCGTTGTGTTTGAAAGTTTTCCTGTGTTGAGCAGTGCAAGCAATATTCGCAGTGGTGTTTTGCCGCAAATTGTTGCCTGAGTTTGTTCAAGTGTTTTTTCAAATTTTTTTCTATCAAAGCTTAATAGGGATTTTATAAGAACTGAATCAAGGGCTTTTACATTTGCCGAAGTGTTTTGGGTAAATGGTTGATATCCATAATTTGCGCCGTAATGTGTAAAATCTGACGTGCATATGACAAGTGTGTTGGAATCGATTATTGAGTTGAGTGTTTGTGCAACCTGATCTACTTCGTTGTCGTTTAGATGTCCTACGATAAGTGGGACTATTGAGTAATTTTTGAGTGTTGTTTCAATGAATGGCAATTGCATTTCTAGTGAATGTTCTTTTTGGAAGACTGCACGGTGAGTTTTGAATAATTTATTTTTTTTTAGCAAGTTTACAGTTTTTGTGTCTACTTCGATTGTTCCTAGGTTGATTTTGTAGTGTGTAAAATCTGGTAGTGCGATTCCATGAAGCGATACTGAGTGGCTTGGTGCAAGTATTATTACGAGTTTAAATTTATTATTTTTTTTGCCATCAGACAAAAATAATTCTTTATATGCGGAAGCTGCGGCAATTCCTGAATATGTGATGCCTGCATGAGGAGAAATAATTGCTTTAACTGGATTGTTGTGGTGCAACGAAAGATGTTTTTTTGCAAAGGCAAATTGTTTCTCTAAAACCTGCTGAAGCTGTGTTGTAATTTTGGGGTACCATCCTTCAGGTAATGTTGATATGTGAGTTTGCGGTTGTTGTGTTTTAGTTTTGTCGCAACCGAGAAGTGCTAAGGTGACAAGAATAAGTAGCTGTATTTTGTTGTTTTTCATATTTTCTCCCTAGAAAGTGTGTTTGACCGGATTCAAGTTTTGCTTTAAAATTTCGGTTGAAACAGTTTTTTAAAAGATGTGTTTGAGATTACATCCAGGTCTTGTGTTTGTTCAAGGTACCTACAGGCTATGTAAACTCTAGTGTTATCCTTGTGGTGGAGAATTTCTGATGGTAGATATGAATAAGACTTTTTCGCTCAAAGCGGGTGACCGAGATCCACAGTGGCGTCTTATGGATGCTGATGGTGCGATTCTTGGAAGATTGGCAACACAGGTAGCCGAAGCTTTGCGCGGAAAAGATAAGCCCTTTTACACAGCAAATGTTGATTCTGGTGACTATGTTGTCATTATCAATTGTGAAAAAATTGTTATGACTGGCAAAAAGTGGGACCAAAAAATCTATAGACGTCACTCTGGGTGGCGTGGTGGTCTGCGTACACCAAATGCTAAGGAAGTATTTGCAATAGATCCAACGCGTATTGTGAAACACGCTGTAAAAGGTATGCTTCCAACAGGACCTATGGGGCGTTACATGCTAGGCAAGTTAAAATTATATGTTGGCAGTGAGCATCCTCACCAAGCACAAATTAAATAAAAAACTGACGTAACTTAAAACAAAACCCCCTGGGAAAAATAATTCTCAGGGGGTTTTTATTTTATTAAATTTTTTTACTTAAACCAGATATTAATAATATCGCGATAAGTAAGAAGCAAAAGTAGAGCGCTTATTGCCAGAAAAGAGAAGCCATTGACTGCGATTTGAATTATATCTGGTACAGGCCGGCGAATTACTGCTTCGATTGTCAGAAATAGGATTCGTCCACCATCAACGATGCCAAATGGCAGTAGGTTGAGAAGGGCCAAATTAATACTTAGTATTGCAAGGAAAAAGAATAATGCGATCATCCCTCTTTGCGCGCTTTTCATGCTGTACGAAAATATTGCTAGTGGTCCGCCAAGTCCCTGAGTACTTTTGCTTTGAAGAGCCGATTTAATGGCTTTTCCAATGCCTAAAAACTGGGATACTGTCATTGTTAATCCCTTTTTTATAGCAGTAAAAAAGGGAAGCGATTTGCCAGGTAACTGTTCATATGTACCTTCTGGTAAGCATATGAATCCAAACGGTTTATTTTTTATGGGATAAATAATTTTTAGAGTTACTGATTCTGATGCACGCTTTACCATGATTGTTGTGGAGCTGGATTTGGATGATTTGCCTGAAAGAATACCCAGGAATTTTTCTAGAGATATTTCTTGCGAGGTTAGTTTTTTGTTTTGTATGCCAATAATAATGTCGCCTGATTTAAGTCCTGTTTTCTGAGCAGCCGAATTTTTTATGACTTCTTTTACTTCAACACTTTTTAGTTTCTTTAAGGACATTTTTGGCATGCCCTGCCAAAAAAGAGTTGAAAATACGATTAGTGCGAAAGCTAAATTGAAAAGAATTCCTCCAAGCATTACTAATAGTTTTTGCCAGTAAGGTTTACTTTCAAGAGAGTGTCCAATATTTTGTTTGTCACCTTCTTGCGGCTTTTTTTCTTCGACTAAAACTTCAACAGAGCCGCCGATAGGAAGTGCTGCTAATCGAAAATTTGTTTTGCCAAATTTCTTTTGGAAAATGGTTGGACCCATTCCTACAGAAAATGTTGGAGTGTCAATTCCAAAAACTTTGCAAAAAAAGAAATGTCCGCATTCATGAATTATTATTACGGCACTAAATCCCAAAATTGCTTGTAGGAGTGGTAGAAATTTACTGACAAAGGAAAAGAAAAAATTATAAAAAAACATTTATTCTCCAATATTTTTATGATGAATAGATAACTTGTAAAAACCTAGCACGCTTCAGGTTTTGAGTCTATATAAGCCGTGTAGGTCTATTGTTTTGATTATTATAGTAATGGCAATAACATGATTTATGATTCTTGTTTTGTGGGTGATTTCAAATTTTTGCGGAATTTGTTGTGCTTTATCTTATAATTCAATCTTGAAAAAAAACGGGGAATGGGTAGAATGAGGGCGCTCTTCTGGACTGATATTCAAGACGCTTCCAGAAGTTTGTGTGTTTTGTTTGACACATTGCGCTATCAAGACATGTGTTTAGGTGGCCGGAAAATGTGGTGTTTGGTTAATAACTTAGGGTGGAGTCAATATGCCCACAACGAACCAGCTTGTGCGCAAAGGGCGTAAAAGTTCAAAGAAGAAGACGGACTCGCCGGCACTTGTGACGTGTCCGCAGCGCCGAGGTGTGTGTACGCGTGTTTATACTATGACCCCAAAGAAGCCTAATTCGGCTTTGCGTAAAGTGGCTCGTGTTAAGTTGACGACGGGTAAAGAGGTTACGGCCTATATCCCTGGTGAAGGACATAATCTTCAAGAGCACTCTGTTGTATTGATTAGGGGAGGTAAGGTAAAAGACTTGCCTGGTGTTAAGTATCATATAGTTCGTGGAACACTTGATTCTGCCGGTGTTGAGGGGCGTAAGCAGTCCCGATCGCTGTACGGTGTAAAAAGTAAGTAGTGGGGTTGTAAATGCCAAGGCGTAAGTCAGAAAATTTAGTAAGAGATATAGGCGGCGATGTCCGTTTTAACTCTGTGCTTGTTCAAAAATTAATTAATGTTGTTATGGGGCGCGGAAAAAAAGGCGTTGCCAGAAACATTGTATACGAGGCTGTTGAGGCTTTTATTAAAAAGTCAGGTGGCAATGAGGCTGAAGGATATGCACAGTTTGAAAAAGCAGTGCTTGGCCTTAAGCCTATTTTAGAGGTGCGTCCTCGTCGTGTTGGTGGGGGTATTTACCAGGTTCCTACTGAGGTGCGTCCTTCTCGGTCGTTGGCTCTTGCTTTGCGGTGGATTGTCGAAGCTGCTAAAAAGCGCTCTGACAAGACAATGGGTAAGCGATTGGCTAATGAGCTTCTCGATGCGATAGATGGTCGTGGTGGCGCAGCCAAAAAGAAGAGTGATGTTCATAGGATGGCCGAGGCTAATCGTGCGTTTTCGCACTATGCATGGTAATCGTAACGGTGTGGGTGTGAGATGCGTGCTAATAAAAAATTAGATAAATATCGAAATATAGGCATTATGGCTCACATTGATGCGGGTAAAACTACTGTGACAGAGCGTGTGCTTTTTTATACTGGTGTTTCGCATAAGATTGGTGAGGTTCATGAGGGCGAAGCTGTCATGGACTGGATGGAACAGGAACAAGAGCGCGGGATTACGATTACGTCCGCTGCAACAACTTGTTTTTGGAAAGATCATCAAATTAATATTATTGATACGCCTGGGCACGTTGATTTCACTATTGAAGTTGAGCGCTCGCTTCGCGTTCTTGATGGAACCGTTGGTGTGTTCTGTGGTGTTGGCGGTGTGCAGCCTCAATCTGAAACTGTTTGGCGTCAGGCTGATAGGTATAAAGTTCCTCGGTTGGCTTTTGTTAATAAGATGGACCGTATTGGTGCGAACTACTTTAATGTTGTTAGCGAAATTGAAGATAAGTTGCATGGGGCTCCTCTTGCAATGCAGATTCCGATTGGTGAATCTGAAAATTTTAATGGCATAATCGATGTTTTAACAAAGAAACTTGCTACGTTTTCTGAAGATGATAAGGGTGCAACGATTACTTGGTCAGATGTTCCTGATGAGTTTAAGCAAAGGACTGATGAGGCTCATGAGGCTATTATTGAGCGTGCTTGTGATTTTAACGATGCTTTGGCTGAAAAGTATTTAGATGGTGATGAAATATCTATAGATGAGGTTAAGACAGCTCTTAGGAAGGGCGTCTTGGAGCAAAAGGTTACTCCTACTTTTTGTGGGACTGCTTTTAAAAATAAGGGCGTACAGCTTTTATTGGATGCTGTTGTAGATTATATGCCATCACCTCTCGATGTTCCTCCTGTTGAAGGCTTAAATCCTAAGACTGAAGCGGTTGAGATAAGAGAGGCTAAATCTACAGAGCCTTTGTCTGCGCTTGCGTTTAAAATTATGGTTGATCCTTTTGTTGGTACGTTGACGTTTGTTCGAGTTTACTCTGGAAAAATAGAAGCTGGTTCTTATGTTTACAATGCTTCTAAGGGGAAAAAGGAGCGTGTAAGTCGTATTTTGCAAATGCATTCTAATAAGCGTGAAGATGTAAAATCTATTTCTGCTGGTGATATTGCAGCGCTTGTAGGCGTTAAAGAGGTTGGTACAGGTGATACTTTGTGTGATGTTGCTAATCCTATCTTGCTGGAGACCATTGATACGCCGGAGCCAGTAGCAAATGTTTCTATTGAGCCTAAGGGTAAGGGTGATTACGAAAAAATGACCTTTTCATTGCGTAAGTTGGCGCAAGAGGACCCTTCGTTTACATTTACCTTTGATGAAGAGACTGGTCAGACGGTTATTTCTGGCATGGGTGAGCTGCATTTAGAAGTTATTGTTGAGCGTCTCAGGCGTGAACACAAAGTCGAAGCGACGGTTGGTAAGCCACAGGTTGCTTATAAGGAAACTATTCGGAAGTCTGTAGAGGCTGAAGGGAAGTTTGTGCGTCAGTCTGGTGGGCGAGGTCAATATGGTCACGTATGGCTCAGGTTAATGCCTTTGGAGCGTAGCTCTGGATTTGAGTTCGAGAATAAGACTGTTGGTGGATCAATTCCTCGTGAGTTTGTTCCTGGGGCTGAGAAGGGTGTTCGGGAAAGTTTGGTATCAGGTATTTTGGCGGGATATCCGGTTGTTGATATAAGAGCAGAACTTTATGATGGTTCATTCCATGATGTTGACTCTTCTGAAATAGCCTTTAAGGTTGCAGCATCTATGGCTTTCAGGTCTGGGATGGCACAGGCCGATCCTGTTTTGCTTGAGCCTATTATGCAGGTTGAAGTTACAACTCCAGAAGAAAATATGGGCGATGTGATGGGTGATTTGAATTCTCGTAGAGGAAGAATTCTTGGCATGGACTCGCGTAAGGGCATTCAGGTTATAACGGCAGAAGTGCCTTTGGCTGAGATGTTTGGTTACGCTTCGGCCCTTCGGTCTGTTTCGCAGGGACGTGCTAATTACTCTATGCAGTTTGGTGAATACAGAGAGGTGCCTAGCGCCACTCAAGAATTGATTGTTGGGAAAAAGCAGGGATAACCTGCCACATTAGTTTACAAGAGGTGTTATATGGCTAAGGGTAAGTTTGATAGAACAAAGCCCCATTGTAATGTGGGTACGATTGGTCACGTTGACCACGGTAAGACAACACTTACTGCAGCAATAACAAAAACACTTGCTGCAAAGGGTCAAGCCGAATTTAAGGCTTTTGATCAGATTGATAAGGCTCCTGAAGAGCGCGAGCGTGGTATTACTATTGCTTCTGCACACGTAGAATACGAGACAGATAAGCGGCACTATGCTCACGTTGACTGTCCTGGTCACGCTGACTATGTAAAAAATATGATTACCGGTGCTGCGCAGAT
>DAOVOC010000035.1 GCA_030629865.1 bacterium | reverse complement strand
TCCGGACTCGATAATTGGACGTGCAAAATGTCCAACCGTAGCAGGAAAAACAACACATGAACTTTTTGCCATCACTTCAGGAACATTTTTAATTGCCCCAACCAATTCAACAGAGTTTTTTATCGGCTTTAATAAACGTTCGGCTTCATCCTTAAATTTTTCGGCTGGTGATTTGCCAAAAATCGCTCTCCAGCCACTTTTGTTACCATCGCCCCAATAGCCAGCAATAACAAGGCGGGCGGCGGAAAGCCTTTTTAGCAATTTTGCAAATGCCTGCAAAATAATGTGTGTACCTTTTTCTCGCGAAAGCCCCCCAAGAAAAAATATTGTAGGCACAGAGACTGCTTGTTGTTTTTTTGAATCAAATCGCTTTAAATCGACCGCATTGTACAAAACATGTGTTTTTTTTAGGTGAATCCACGGCTTGGCATCGTTCTTACAGATAGGCAAAATTATATCTGCATATTTTCCTACAACATATTTAACAAGCCACCTTCTAATGCCAAAATATCCAGGCGCCAACGGCTCGCGAATGTGCCACACAACGGGTATTTTTAGTCGCTTTGCAATAATGCCCCATACAAGAAGAGAGCTTGTGTTGAGGTGAACAATATCGGGCTTAACCTTTTTTATCCACGCTTCTACCTCACCACGCAACAAACACCACGAATCCCTCAGCGATCTGAGCATGTGGTGCGGGTGATATAATCGATACCACCAAATCTTTGTGTGCTGGAAATCATATCGGTTAACAGGACCCAAAATAGTGATGCCACGTTCTTTAAAGAGATCAACGGCATCTGAGTCGTGCAAAAAAAGCACAATTGGCTCGTATTTTTTAAGATCAAGCGCACAAACCATTTGTAAAAGACTTATGGGCGCCCCGCCAATTCCTTCTCCGTGGTGAACAAACAAAATACGCTTACGCTTATTATTCATATGGCACCTCAACATCCCATCGCTTCAACCATTGCTGCAAAACCATTATTGACCACATAGGAAGATAATAATCCTCAAAAGCAGGATTTATAGAATCTTTAATACCCTTTTTTGAAAGCCAATCAATTTTCTCCATCTCACCAAGCTCACCACATAATTCTTCAAAAATCCATGTGGCAACCGGCATTTCAAATCCTTGCTTTGGCCTGCCAATAACGTCCTTTGGAATAAAATCTCGCACTGCATCAACAAAAAGTTTCTTTCCGTTTCCCTTAAATTTTCCAGGAATAGATAAAACTGTTTTAATCAGTTCCGGATCAAAAAACGGCACTCGAACTTCAAGAGTATGGTGCATGCTGACTGCATCTGTATCTCGCAAAAGCATCGGCGAAGCATAAAACTCTAGCTCTGCTAAAGAAAGGCCATTCATGGGATCATTATTTATGAAATGTTTTTTAAGATCAAAATCGTTACAAAAAGCTCTGTCCAACATTTGCTCAACTTCTTCTGGCGATCGCAACGAACGATATCCTTTATAAACCGCCTCATAACCACCACGCTGCCGCTGAACAAACGAAAGTCCAAGCTTGTACAAAACCTTTTTACCAAAGCTCGAACGAGCAAAATTTTCTAAAAACAAAGGTATACGGCAGATATTACTCAAATTGATCATCCGCTTAAATTCACGCATGTAGTTATAGCCAAGAAACAATTCGTCGGCACCAAGACCAGAAAATGCAACCTTTACATTTTGTGAAGCAGCGCATGAAACAAAAAAAGAATTCAGCCCGTCGCCGCTAGGCTGGTCGATTGCTTTAATAAAATCATAAAAACATTCTCCAAGACTTTGAGAGCTGAGCTCAATTCGATGGTGCTGTGTCCCTATTTTTTGCGCAATCCTTCCAGCAAGATCCGATTCATCCAAATCTGAATCACATTCAAATCCAACACTAAAGGTGTGTAGATCTTTTACATTTCCAAAAGCAGCCATTGCTCCTGCCAATGCAGAAGAATCAATGCCCCCACTCAAAAAAAGACCAACAGGAACATCTGCACGCAAATGAAATTCAACTGATTCCAAAAACTTTTCGCGAACAAGCTCTACAGATTCTTCGTACAAAAGATCATTGTTTACAGGAACCATCGAACAATCCCACCACTGCTCGGTTTCGAGTTCACCAGAACTATTAAAGGTCAAATAATGACCAGGAAGCAAAGCAAAAACGTCTTGCAAAATTGTTTTGGGTGGATGCACACAATAAAATTGCAAATAATCTGCTATCGAATCAGCATCAGCCACACGCGGAACAAATCCAGATGCAAGCATGCCTTTAATTTCTGATGCAAAAACAAACGTTTTGTTATCACTTGACCACCAATAAAAAGGCTTGATGCCTATGTGATCGCGTGCACAAAATAATGATTGTTCCTGGTTGTCCCAAATAGCAAAAGCAAACATACCTCTCAGACGAGGCAGACAGTCTTTTCCCCACCGCGTAAAAGCAACAATCAAAACATAAGTGTCTCCAACGTCATCTGGACACCCGAGTTCTTTGGCAAGCTCTTTATAGTTATAGATTTCACCATTAAATGTAATTGAATACCGCCCATCAAGGCTTTGCATAGGTTGATTAGCAGAAACAGACAAATCAATAATCGCAAGTCGCAAATGCCCAAGCAAAACATGCCCGCCATCACCTTTAAATGTGCCACGGCCATCATTACCACGATGCGCCATAGCACAAAGCATTTTATTTAATGTTTTTTCAGCCTCTAAATGCTCAGAGTTAAAGCTGGCAATTCCTGCTATACCGCACACGTTATTTCTTTACACATTACATCGACCTGTATCATCACTAATTTCAACTCTTGGAACACCCGCTTTTTTGCCACCAGCCCTGCTTTTGATAAAAAGATTGCGACCAATGCAAAAATAGGTAATACCACTTGCAATCATCTCGCATGGATCAAAACAATTTCTTCCATCAAAAACCGTTCTGTCCGAAAGAAGAGCAAAATCGATTGGAGTGAATAATGAGAACTCTTCCCATTCCGTCAAAATTATAAGAAAATCGCTCGCTTCTAAAACCTCTCTTGGCGTTTTTGCAAACGACAAGGCCAAATTATCTGGAAAAACAGATTTATCGCAAACATGAGGATCATATGCACAAACATCCACATTCTTTTTTAATAATTCTGTAATTATCGAAATTGCAGGAGCCTCCCTCATATCATCAGTATTTGGCTTAAATGATAAACCCCAAACTCCTGCACGCTTCCCTACCAATTCTGACCCAAAATGCTCAGCAATTTTTTCAACAAATCGTTCTCGTTGTTCAACGTTGATTTTGCCTACCATTTGAATAAGATTCATTGCTTCGCCATTAAGACGTCCCATCCACGACAATGCTTGTACATCTTTGGGCAAGCAACTACCACCATACCCTACACCGGCTCGCAAAAAACCCTTGCCAATGCGCACATCAGAGCCAACTCCTCTTGCAACCTGTGCCATATCTGCACCAACTCTATCTGCAAGCCTGGCAATTTCGTTAATAAAACTAATGCGCGTAGCCAACATCGTGTTTGAGGCATATTTTGTTAACTCTGCAGACTCAAGATCCATCTCTAAAAAAAGATTCTTGTCTTCAATAAAATCTGAATAAATATCACGCAAAATAACAGGAGCACTCTCTCCAGAAACTCCACACACAACACGAGAAGGCCTCATAAAGTCGGAAACGGCGTTTCCTTCGCTCAAAA
Organism: bacterium; assembly: GCA_030629865.1. Taxonomy (GTDB): domain Bacteria; phylum Babelota; class Babeliae; order Babelales; genus DAOVOC01. Next base: position 4,804 of record DAOVOC010000035.1, on the reverse strand, counting down.
ATTCGGGATTAGATGCAACTTCAACAGAACAATTTAAACCACGCTGCTGCACAAATGTGCGTAACATTTCTAAACTTTTTCTTGTTACCCCTACCGGAACAGTAGATTTGTGAACAAAAAGGATATCGTCAACCAGAGCACTTCCAACTTGCGATACAACCTTCCAAACATACGAAAGATCAACCGCACCATCTGGAAATGAAGGGGTTCCAACACAAGAAAAAACAACTTCCGGTTTTTCTGCTAACGCATTTTCAAGTGAAGTCGTAATCTGCATTCTTTTTTGCGTAATAGAATTGCGCAAAACCACACTAAGCCCAGGTTCAAAAAAAGGAACCTCTCCTTTTTTTATGCGCTCAGATTTTGCCGAGTCGATCTCCACAAGCACTACATGGTGTCCCTTTTGCGCAAGACAAGAAGCTGTAACTAGCCCAACATACCCAGCACCAATAACAACAATCCTGTATTCTTTCTGAGCCATTACTATCCCCCCTTAAGCGTGCTTATTGCGACACAGCCCACCGAATTCTACACCGAGGAAACAACACTTCCAAGCTCAGGCCAGATCTTTATTAGATTTGTACCAAATGTTCGATGTACAACATTTAAAGAAAACTTTGTTTTTATAATTTTAAAACCATTATTTACAAAGTCTTTTTGAAGAGCAGGGTTATTTAAAATCGCTTCCGCACACTTTGCCATTGCCTCAACATCATCAACATTCACTAAAAATCCATTTTGGCCATCAATAACATAGTCAACTGGACCTCCACACCTCGTTGTTATTACTGGCACTCCGTGCGCCATAGCTTCAAGACCAATAATGCCAAGCCCCTCCTGATATGACGTAATGAGCATTAACGTCGCCTTATTTAACCATGTTTTTTTTTCTTCATCATTTACACGGCCAACACAAATAACGGCTTTCTTGTTTAAAAGATGTGCATAACGTTTGCAGAGCGTATCTAAAGGTTTTCTTCCAACAATAATAAGTTGTGCGTCGGGAACATTCCTAACTACTCGTTCCCATGTCTCAAACAACATTACTGCATTTTTACGCGGATCATCAAACCTACCAATTGCAATGGCAATTTTTTGTTTAGCCTTTACAGATAAGTCGCATTCATCTGTTTTAATTGGATAGCCACATACATCCATTTCTTCAAATCTAATACCAGAAATATCTGAAAACCGATTACAAGCATAGCTACTCATTGGCACAATTCTTGAGGCCGACTTTAAAATTTTGCGTTCTATTTTTCGCATAAACGGTGCGCAGCAACACTCAATCCCCCTTCTTAAATGAGACATAGAAGTTCTCCGCGCATCGCGATCATCATCATAGGGAGTAGCAGTCCATAACAAATATTTCTTCTTGAGCATCGCCAAAGGATGTGCTGCAATCGACGTTCCACTTGTTACAAAAAAATATTCAAACCCATCAAGCTCTCGCTGCCAATCATTAAACGTAAACTGATAATGCCCAGGCTCCCAGAATGCCCACCGAGAACCAATTTCAACACATTGCATACCGTAATATGATTTATATTTTACTAAAGATTTATTTTGAAACGAACGCACATGTGCAGAAATTGCGGGATCAAAACCAACAAAAAATACGGTTGGCTCAAAAAATTGAGAACAAAAATTATACACCACCTGTAGCGATGACAAAATTCCACCTTGATTCTCTGGATGAAGAGACAAAATCGCCATCTTCTTTTTTGCAGGCATCAAAAAACCTTAAAGTTGCATACTACTTTCTGGTTGTTTTTTCTTATGGGTGGCATGCCGATTCCATACAATGTGCCCCAAAAGCATTTTTGAAACAAAACGATCAAGCGAATAATGTTGCGCAACACGGTGCCCTTCTCGAGCAATTTTTTTTCTCTCCAAATCATGTTCTAAATAATATCGTATTTTTTCAATCAATTCGGTTTTGTTAGCAAAACATGCAATTGATCTACCTTCTTCAAAAAATAATTCTGCCTGTTCATATGAACGTTCTGTTAACAAAAAGGCACCACAACCCGTTGCTTCAAAAGTTCTCATATTATGTGAAGTCATGTTTTGTGGTCTTAAAAAATTAAGGACCATTTTTGAACAGTGGAACACTCGAGCCATATCAGAAGCATTTAAAACACCCGCCCTAATATGCTTAAAAAGATCTGATTTAGGAGCAACATTTTCTTTCCATCCATTGCCCCAAATAACAAGATCAACATTAGGAATTATCCTAATAATCTCGCTCATTTCCTCTTCCCGTTGCAAATCCCATGTTCCAACAAACGAAACATCACACTGAAATTTTTCTTTTTCTTCGCGTGTTATTTCAATACCAGCGAAAAACAGCTCATCATCATATCCAAACGGGAAATAAGGAACATCTCTACATCCAGAAGACAATAATGGCTTGACAAGCATGTGTGACCAAATCGCAAATCGGTCGTACAGTGGGAAAGACAAAAGAACATTTGCATTTGAGTTTCCATTCCAGAACACAAATGGACTGTCAGGATAAAAATTCATAAGTTTACATTCAGGCGCTCGCCGCTTTATCCATCTGAGAGTTTTAAAGGAAACATTTTCCGCTTTTAATAAAAAAACAACATCAGGCAAAAAATCTTTAAATTGCCTGCGCAACTCACGATTCATAAACGCATCGTTAACCTGCTTAACACCGCGAAAAAATCTTTGCGAAGTACCATTAACACATGGCAAGAAGCTTCTTTTACAGTTAAACCGTTTAACATCACATTCAAGTTTGCGCATGGAGCTAGCAAATGAACTTGCATAAGTGTACGAACCTTCATCTCCAGAAAACTCGCTGATAAGAAAAACCTTAGTCCCCCTCAATCGTTCACGGTACTCTGAATGTACTCTTTCCATTTCACTCCCCCAGGACGCATTACGGCCGAACGTGCTAAAATAAATAGTTTAATTGGGCTACATTTAATCCTGTAAAGAGCAACTTTCCAAAAAAGAACCGCTGCAACCAACATTGAAAAACTCATTGTAAAAGCCCCACCACATGCACCAAATGACAAAACAGCAACAGGACCAACAACAACTGTTAAAACCGATTGCACTATCTGATTTTTTGTCAGCTCCCATGGTTTTTTGAATCCCAAAGAAACCAATGGTGGAACATCATCAAAAAAAGCACGTACAAGCCCGTAAAATGTCATAATTTGATACACAATAACCATCTCTGCCCAATGGCCCCCAAAAACCATAGGTATCCACGTTGGTGCTAAGATTGCCAAAAAAAATTGAAGAGGCAATAGGACAAAAACTTTATAGGTCTGTACATGAACAAAACAACGACGCAAAATTGGCACACAAAATTGGTGCTGTGTATACAATGGGCTTAACAATCTATTACACACAGCGGTTAACATTAGTGGAAATGTCGCCAGGGAAAAGGCTTTGGCAAACAATCCAGCCTGATGCATACCCGCAAAACTTCCTATCAAAAAAGGCATAAAATATTCGTAAATTGCCAAATTAAATAGCCCACCAACCCAAGACGCCACGCCAAATGTTACAAAAAACATTTTTACAATAGACCACCGAAATGAAAACCCAAATTTCCAAGGACTTGCCCAAATGTATCCAATCAACACAATCGATTTTTCAACCAAACGTTGAATCGCTAAACTAAAAACGCCAAATCCATTAAAAGCAGCAACAACAGCAGCTGCAATTCCTAATGAAGCACTTATAAATTCAAACAGCGCCAAACTTTTCAAAAGAGAATGACGCTCCAAAACAGTTTTGTACGTAAGCCCTACTTTTTCTATCCAATAGGCAAGTGCAAGGAAAAACAAAAGCCCTGGAGCATATGATGGCAACATCTTTTCAAAAACAGTTGCAAAGAAAGGCACCAGTAAAACAGGAATAGCACCAAGAACAAACCGCACAAAAAAATGTGTGCTGGCAGCTTGATCGAGATCAACTTGTTTATGGGCCATAAGAGCGGATTCCCATCCCCACTCAGAAACCCAGTTAAACATATTTAGAAGAAACATCGCAGAAGCAATAAGCCCAAAATCTGCAGGAGCAAGTAAACGAGCTAGAACAAGTGAAAACCCGATATTTATTACCATTCCACCATATTGACCAACCGCCAAAATGGTAAAATCTGCAATAACTTTATGACGAAAAAGATTAATAAGGCTTTTAATCTGTACCACCCTCTAAAATCCTTTTGTATTCAGCCATCATTGCTTCGCCATAGCAATCCCATGTAAATTCTTGAGCACGCAGACAAGCATTTCTGCCTAGATCAAAGCTCTCATTTTGATTTTTAAAACACCATAAAATTTTTTCTGCCAATGCATCAACATCGCCAGGCTCTATAATAAACCCATCTTGCCCATCGCGAACAATCTCTGATGCTCCGGTGCGAGTTGTACAAATAACAGGCAAACTGCTCGCCATTGCCTCACCAATAACCATTGCAAGACCTTCTTGAACCGATGGCAATACAAATGCTGAAGACACTCTGTATATTTCACCCAATTTTTCATGTCGCACAGAACCCATCACCTTTATTGTTTTATCACTCTTAAACGGCTGTAAAAGCTTCTTTCCATCGTGCATAATGTCGCCAACAAGCACAAGTTCGGCTTCACTTTCTGGCAACTCTAGCCGCTTCCATGCTTCAAGCAAGAAATGAATTCCTTTTTGCACACCAAGTTGTCCAACAAAAAGAAGTCGAAACTTTTTAGGTCTTCCCGTTCGTGGAAGTGAAAATTTGCGCACATCGATACCATAAGGAACTTTGATCAACTTTTCTTTT
>DAOVOC010000038.1 GCA_030629865.1 bacterium | reverse complement strand
CATCTTTGTTCATATGTGAGCTGGCAATATTTGGTCATTTACAACTCCTTTGAGTGGATACTTGGTGAGCTGTACAAAGACTATTGCCAGCTCACTTTTTTTCCACCCTAGGCGTTGCACTTAGAATTACAATTTACGTTTCATACTTATCTCTAAAAATTGATTTACGTAAAAGTTTTGCCAAAACTCACTCTAGCTGCCGTACACCAGCTTATTTGGTGTAGTTGCTAATAATTTTTTCTATAATTGCCTTGGTTTGTATTCCAGGATCTAGGTTTGTAAGAGTTTTCCCAGTTATTTATGAAAATAAAAAAAGGACGCGGAATAAACCGCGCCCTGTAAGATCAGCCTAGTTTTCCCAAGGCTTTTTCGTTTTAAAATCTACTTTTTCGTTCACATGTTTTTTATGCCGATCAACAAGACGTTGCTTCTCTTTTTTATACAACGCAACAATGCGATCCACAGCATCATCAACCACTTCGTACATCTTGCCAGTCTCACTGGCCCTAGATGCATCGAGATTAAAGTTTTTTGTCTTTAGATGAATTTCAACTTTATTATGAGCATGCACATGCCCTCCGGTAAGCCGAACCTCAATGTGCTGAGGCAACTCCTCATTTTTAAGATATTCTTCAACTTTATCAAGCCGCCGATTAACATGCTCTTCGAGCGGTTCTGAATGGTCCATGTTATGGAAGGAAATTTTGCGATTCATTGTTGCCTCCTTTGGAAAGCTCCACCACTTGGGAGCGCTAAGGAAAACGGACCGGAACTACACAAAAAAATACACTAAGAATTATACCTGTCTAAGTGCAAAACGAACAGGACATCCACGTAAATCAAAATTAGACCGAATAATATTTTCTATGCAACGAACATCAGAATTCCCAAAAAGAATTGGGTTATTAACATAAAGATGGAATGTAGGAATATCCGCACGCATACTTCTTACTTTAAAAATTTTTAGCAATTGTTTTTGCCGATACAAAGGCCGATGAGTTAATGCTTCATGCACAACCTCGGTTACTTCCATGGTATCAATCTCCTGACAACATCGCTGTTGAAGCAAATGAATACGTTCTTTTAGTTTTGAAAGATTTTTTTCGGAGATACACGATATCCAAACAGTAACCAAATGTTTGAAAAGAAAATCGTAGTGTTTTACATTGCCCTTAAACATTTCTATCTGTTCTGAATCAAGCAAATCAATTTTGTTAAATACTACTATAACACCCTTCTGTTGCTCCTGAGCATACGAAAGTATCTTTAGCTCTTGTGAACACAGATCACCTTGAGAAACATCTACAACAAGAATAACAATGTCTGCCTCTCGCACCGAATGCATAGATGTTTTTACCATCAACGTTTCGAGAGGATCGCTAATTGAACGGCCACGGCGAACCCCAGCGGTATCAACAAGATGTACCGTGTTACTATGCAATAATATTGACTGAGAAACAGGCTCACGCGTTGTTCCTGCAATTTCAGACACAATTGCTCGATCTTCTTGTAAAAGAAGGTTTAGCAGCGAAGACTTACCAACATTAGGCTTGCCAACAATAACCGTTTTATATGCAACACCTTCAGATATTCCATCATCTTCTACAACATCTGGAATGTTTTCTATAACAGCATCAAGTAACTCGCCTATGCCTCGTCCATGGAGCGCGGACACACAAAAAACATTTTTAAATCCCAAACGGTAAAATTCGCCCGCTTCAATTTCCTTTTCTGGAATATCAGCTTTGTTAAGTAACAAGAATGTAGGACGATTCGCCTTGCGCAAAAGCTGCGCAACTTCCAAATCTTCTGTTGATATTCCCGTAGTTATATCGCAAACGAATAAGGCAAGATCTGCTGATTCAAGTCTGTTAAGAGCTGTTTCTTTAACTTTTTTATCTAAAGTATCTGCAATAGCATCTGAACAGATGCCACCTGTATCAACAAGCGTAAATGTTTTTTTATCCCAAATAACTGGGGCCTCGATATAGTCACGAGTCACACCTTCTCTGCTAAAAACGATACTTTTAGCATTGTCAGACATGCGATTGAATATGGCTGATTTACCCACATTCGTTCTGCCAACAAGCAACACCTGTGAAACCGTTTTTTTAGACATCTGAAAAAGAAACTCCAATTAAGGTTTTACTGTTCTTTTTTTGTTGTTATCTCTACTCTACCTGGGATTTTTTGTGTGAGCAAATTTGCAGTCGGCCAACGCTCTTTGTCACTTAAATCAATCGACTCAGAACTTGATGCTTCAACGGTCGCCTGAGTTTGTGGTTTTGCCAAAATATTTTGAGCCGGCTTGGTCGAGTCTTCCTTAAGCACAATTGTACTTGCTTGCGGAAAATAACGCTGTAGAAGCGGCTGCCAAACATTATTACTTGAAGAGATTTTTTCTGTCAAAAACATATTAATCTTAGGAACAGATATTACCAACTCTTTTTTTTCCACATTTTCCTCTATTCCAACAGCCTGTGACATAATCGAGGCTAGAAGCTTATCTGAACACAAAGTTTTTTCGGCTACAAAGGAACTCCATGCTGCACCAAATGCCTGCTGACAAACAGAAGGTTCTCGCTTTTGAGAAGCATTAATCTTGGTTTCAACCGGCTCTTGTATTGCTTTAACCGGAGCTGGCGCAACAAAGCTTGCTTGTCGCCTTGCAGGTTGCCGAACTACTTGCTCCCTCTCTTCATTTGGTGTAGGTGATTCAAACTGCTCCGCCAATGTTTCCAGCGACGCAATATCTACTTGTAATGCCATCTGCACAAGCAAATGTTCTAAAAATGCTTTTTTATTTGATGTTCTTTGAAAGACCTCTTCCTGACCCCAAAATAATTGCGTCAACGCATAAACTCTGACAGCAGAACAAGTTTTTGCTAAAGAAGCACAATCGGACTCACAGCCAACAAAAGGCGAATGTGCAGAAAGATCAACTGAAAACTGAGCACGTGTCATCGCAAGCAGCAGGTCACCAATGCCATTCCATAAGCTCTGTGTATCAAGCGTTACACTGCCAAATGCTGTCAACGCTGTTAAAAGTCCCTCTACATCTTTGTTAGCAATATAAGAAAATAAGGCTATCAAATCTTTTGGAGAAACTAAGCCAAGCGCTGTCCTAACAGAGTCGGCATTCAGTTCCTCTTTAAGAGACGTAAGCTGCTCGAGCATATTCATGCCATCACGAATAGAACCACCACTCTGTTGTGCAATTACCTGCAATGCACTATCTGCAACTGTAATGTTTTCGCTAGCACACAAAGTTTTTAGATGCTCAACCTGTTCATTTGCCTGAACGGAACGAAACGGCGCATAAAAACATCGCGATCTAACAGTGTTGGGAATTTTATTAAACTCAGTTGTTGCGAGCATAAATAAAACTGATTCTGGAGGTTCTTCCAAAATTTTAAGAAGCGCATTAAAAGCAGCACGACTCAACATGTGTGCTTCGTCGATAAGATAAATCTTTTTTTTGCCTATTAGCGGCAGATATGAAGACGCTTCCAGAATTTGTCTGATATTATCAACACCAGTATTCGAGGCCGCATCAACTTCTGTAAAATCGGGATGGTTCCCTCGAAGCATACTTTTGCAAGAATCACACTCCAAACACGGAATGACATTGTCTTTAGGCGCTTTTCTAAAATTGTTTATCTGCAAACAATTGAGAGCACTAGCAAATACGCGCGCTGTGGAAGTTTTTCCACATCCTCTCTGGCCTGCAAATAAATAAGCTGGAAAGATTTTTTCTAAAAAAAGGCCATTTTGCAACATGCGAATGGTAAATGATTGCCCAACGACTTCTTTAAAAGTTCGTGGCCTGCGCTTGCGAGCAAGATTAGCTGCATGATGCATATGTTCGACCTCAAAAAAACCAATACAAAAGTGAACCGCTTAAACACAGCTCACTCAAAATAGACCCACTTATATACAAGCGAAATTCCAAATCAGGGTTTTTTTATACCAATACAAATGTCAACTATTGCGCTTTGTGGGTCTGTAGCTCTTGCATCATAAATTTCATAATCGACTTCAAACAGGCGCTTACCATCAAATTCTTCTGAGTTCATTTTCCAAATTTTCTGCCAAAGCTCTAAAACTACATTAGGAATTGCACCACTTTCACTTGTAAATTTCACATAATCGCCTTTTGGAATAATCAAAGAAACATAGCCATCAGGAATGCTTGAGGTATCTGTTACCTCCTCACCAATAAAATATGTGTAATCACCGGTGTGGTCGCTTTCGTAATCTGTATAAGCACAAAAAGTAATTCCGGGGGTTTTCCTCTCTGGAATCAATGATGCCACATTTGTGCCAAAATATTTTCCTACAAGAGACCCAATTTTTGCTTCGGCAGGGTTCATTTCAAAATTATTATTTGTTCTCACTTGAATACCAACAACTTTTATTTCCTCTTGGTTAATATGCTGTTTTTTCATATTTTCTTCCTCACAAAAAGACTTTATAAAAGGAACAATCATAAAAGCAGTTCCTAGAACAACAAACTTAATAAGATAAGATTTTCTTAACATCACCAAAATCCTTTTTGTTTAGATTGTATAACAAAAAGAGAATGGCACAACTTCTCCACCGCTCCTGCTGTTCCCTTTCGGGTCTGACAGATTAAGCGACAAGAACCTTGCCATCCCCATCAAAATCTATTCAACAATCTGGTGGAGAGAGAGGGATTCGAACCCTCGGCACCCCTTTCGGGATGCACATGATTTCCAATCATGCGCCTTCGACCACTCAGCCACCTCTCCCCAACAATTATTTTTTAGAAGCAACTTTTTTGGTCGTTGTTGCTTTCTTTTTTACTGTTGAAGTTTTCTTCTTTACTACAGCAACTTTCTTTTTAGCTGGCGCAGCTTTTTTTTCAACAGGTTTCTTTGTAGTAGTTTTTTTCGCAGGTGCTTTTTTTGCTACTACTTCAGCCTTTTCCTTGGCTGAAGCTTTTTCTTTAGTAGCAGGTTTTTTAGGTTCAGGTTTCTCTTTAGGCTCTTCTTTTTTCACTGTTTCTTTTTTCACAGGAGCATTTTTAACTTCAGCCTTCTTCTCAGCCGATTTGCTTTCTGCAGTTTCCTTTTTAACAACAACTTCTTTTTTAGGAACAGCTTTTTCTATAGCCTTCTTTTCAACTGTCTTTACAACTTTCTTTTCCGGAGTTTTTTCTATTTTTTTCGCCGCAGGCTCAACATCCTTAGCTCTTTCTGTCCTTAACTTTTCAGCTTCTTCTTTTTTACGCTTTTCAAATGCATCCGCACCAGTTTTAGTAGCAGAAACAAGCTTATCAAGCAAAAATGTAATAGCGCGAGGAGAATCGTCATTTGAAGGAATAACAACCGTAACGCCTTCAGGATTTGTATTGGTATCAACAATACCAATCACAGGAATTTTAAGAGTGTTCGCTTCACGAATTGCAGTACGCTCTTTTTTAGCATCAACCACAACTAATGCTGCTGGTGGAAATTTTAGGTCGATAATGCCACCAATATTTTTTTCAAGACGATCAGCTTCTTTTTTAATACGAACAATTTCTTTTTTTTTAAGGCCGGTCATCGGCTTTTCGACAATATCACGAAGATGCAAAAGACGTGTAATAGCTTTTTTTACTTGCTCAAAGTTTGTAAGAGTTCCACCAATCCATCGGTGAGAAACTGAAGGCATTGCTAGTTGTTCTGCAGCTGCTTTAATTGTGGCTTGCGCTGGGCGCTTTGTACCAACCCACAAAATTTTTCCACCCTCTGAAGCAACTTTTTCTAGGCTTTTGCACGCATGTTCTAAAAGAAACGCTGTTTTAGAAACATCAATAAGATGAACCTTGTTCCTAGCTCCCCAAATGAACGCACCCATTTTTGGGGACCATCTTGAAGTTCTGTGACCAAAATGAACACCAGCTTTTATAAAATCTTTTAGATCAGACATGCACTTCCTTATGCAGAAACAGGCGCAATGGCCCACGGAGCTTCCGTTACTTCTTGTATTCGCTTTTGAGCAAACACGTTATACAACCAACGATCTGAATTCTACCAAACATAGTTATTTAAACAAGATTTCCTTTGACTCGCCACCAATAACTTCGCCTTTTTTAACAGCAATATGATGTTTACTTCCCAACAAAATTGCTGTCACTATCCATCCACCACTCAAAACAAGTGAGATTGGCGCTATCATAGCAGAAAGACCCGCGAATCGGGCTGTTGTAGACGCAAGGTTTACAACTGAAGCCGCCGCCTTACTAAATGTTTTGCCAAACGAATCAATCCATCCCTTTGCCATAAACTGAATTTTATGACTTGTTGGTATATACAGCATTTCTCGAACGGGAGTATTAAATCCATAATTTAAAGCTCTCATCACAATCATCATTCCCGTTAAAATCATAAGATCAAGGTTACCGATTAAAGCAGTAGAAAAGAGGAATAGAATCGCTGGTGTTATCAACAAACACACTCTCATCCCAATTTTTTTAGGCAAGGTTGTTGTTCCAAACAATGCAATAAAGAACCCTAAAAGCTGAAATAAAAAAGTATAACCAAAAACATACGAACCTATCTTCTGCACAGAGTGAGCTGTTTGAGCTGCAACAATGTACTGGACCCTAAAGTTTGTAAGCGCTGATATCAACTCATAAGCACAAAATATCACAAAAATCCCAATGGCATATGGCTCTGTTACAACAGCTTTCAATCCTTCTAAAATTCCAGTCTTTTTTTTCTTTATTTGAATTTCATGAACATCGGCATAACCAGTAAGTGTTTCCGGCTTCAATACTTTAAACATCTTCAAAACAATATATGAACCAAGCCCAAGTGTGGTTGCTGAAAGAATAATAAGAGCAGGAATAGAAAATGTTTGAGGCAAAGCACTTTTTAATACAGAATATCCAAACCCAGATGCCAGCACACCTCCTAGGCGTGAAGATGCAGTCATAATACCGTATTGAGTGCTTGATTTTGCAGGCATACTTACAGAGCTAGTTAGAGCCCAAAATCCGGTCACAATCGCTAGTGGAAAAATGTCAAACAACGCATATACAAACCACCCAAGAATCCTGCCAGAAGATGTCGCTGTATTTGCAAGCCCAATGACGGGGTGCAGCAAAATTCCAGCAAGAAATAAACAGATTATGGCATAACCACCAATCAGTGTTGCAACTGCATGGTGCCGCTGCATACGGCTCATAATTAAAGAATAAAACAAAACAAACACCGGGGAAAAGCACATAATTCCAATCTTGGCGATTGGTTGATATTCAGCCCCAACAAACCCTAGAAAAACAGCGTCCTTAAGAGGCCTTATAATGGAATATGTAAATATTATAAGGGCATAAATTCCTGATAAGAAACCGATCTTTTTCGCAACTTCTTTATCTAGATTTCGAAACGCTTTAATAAAACCAAACATTTGTCCTTCTCCCCACTATAACATGATGTTTTGTTGTACAAACCTGTAGATTGTTCTGATTTTAAACGCCTATTATTCAGAAAAATCATCCTCACCGATCACCTGTTCATTTTCTACAGCTTTCTGATACCGCTTACCAACCGCATTTGCTGTCAACAACCAAAAGCCACCTAAAACTAGCGGCGCATAAGTAACGGCCATTAAAAATGCATTTCCAGAAACAACCGTTGCAATACCATTAAAAAGTGACCCAGTAGTTTTCGAAACAGTCTTGCCAACAGAAGCAATCCAGCCCTTTACGCCGTATTGAATATCATGTGTTGTTGGAATAAATAAAATTTGCCGAATTGGCACATCAACACTGTAGTCGAGAATCCGCAAGGTAAGCATTAATGTCGTTATAACCGCCAAATTGTGCATCGCAATCAAGCCAACAGCCAAACTCAACACAATCACCGGAGTTACAAAAAGCCCAACTCGCACACCAAGGTGCTTTAAAATCGCGGTTGTTCCAAAAAGCGCCACAAAGGCCCCCACAACCTGAAACGAAAAAGTATACAGAAACATAAACGAACCAACACCAGAAATCGTTGTTGTCGCCTGAGCAATCAAACATTGCATACGATAATTCATTAGCGTAGAAACAAGCTCAAAGCTACATAAAAGCCAAAACATATAAAAAACATAAGGCTG
>DAOVOC010000072.1 GCA_030629865.1 bacterium | reverse complement strand
TTCCACCACCAATATCAACAATCATATTTCCAGTTGGCTCTTCAACAGGAAGTCCCGCTCCAATAGCTGCAGCCATAGGCTCCATGATTGTAAAAACTTCACTCGCTCCAGCTTGCTTGGCCGAATCTTTTACCGCACGTTGTTCAACCTGAGTTATTCCCGAAGGAACCCCAATAATCATTCTAGGACTTACAAGAGTAGCTCTTTTGTTATGTGCCTCACGAATAAAATAACGCAACATGCTTTCGGTAAATTCAAAATCAGCAATAACGCCATCACGCAAAGGTCTGCACGCCGTTATCGAATCTGGTGTACGTCCAAGCATATCTTTTGCACGATCTCCTGCTGCAATAACGGCACCTGTCTTTTTTTTGACAGCAACAACTGATGGCTGGTCCAAAACAATGCCACGACCACGCGCATAAATCACAGTATTAGCTGTACCTAAATCGATTGCCAAATCACTTGAAAAAAAACTAAACAAACGGGCAGGAAAAAATCTCATCTCAGGCCTCCGAGCCCTAAAAACGTAGTGTCACGCCAACAGCGAGACGACGGTTTCTTACAACACTATCACTGCTAAATGGATAATCATAGGAGACCCAGATTAATGGATGAGACAACCATTTTCCAGAGCGCTGACCAGGATCGTAAACCATAGTAAGATTTAAAAACGATGCTGTCCATTTAGTCCAATCCTCGAATTTTGCAATCGCTTCCGTTGTCCCAACCTCATTACGGCTAAACACAGATCTAACGATAGGATTTTCTCGCTCATCAAACCACCGGTCTTCTCCGTGCCAAACATACGTATACCGTACGGTTGCATTAAGGCCTGGTCTTAGGTTTTCAAATGTAAAATATGGCATTACTGCAACAGTAAAACCAGTTTTAACTCTAGGCGAAAATTTTAATGCGCTAAGCCTATGAGGTTCGTTTTTTACAGGAACCCGTCGTTCTTTTGTCGAAGTGTAACCACTTGTTATTCCAAGCGAACAACCAGTTCGCCATCCCTGCTTAAGCTCTAACTCTGCAAGTAAATCAAGATGTGCTGTCCACCCCTCACTTCCAAAAGAAAATGAAAGTGGGCGATCAATATTAAATTTTTCGCATGTCGGAATCGTCACTCCAGCAACAGCGCTGAAATCCATACTCCTGAAGCGAAGTTTGTGATCGAACTTTTTGCCAAGCCCAATATACGCATGAAAATCTCCGGCACCGGATTGCGACCATGTGTTTGAATTCAATTCAAGAGTATCGTACTGAAAAATACGACGGGCTTCGTCAACATATGCCTGATCTCGTGCAGACATATTTTTCACAGCAGATACCAAATCGTTTGACGTAAGGTTTAAAGCATAGTGAGCATTGGAACTGGCATGCATTACTGGAATTTCGGCACCAGCATAAAGTTCTACATCACTAAAAAATTTACGCGCACCCTCTGGCATATCAATACCAGATGTCATTTTTGCAACAACCTGGTCAAACATTCGATAGAACGAAAGATTGAAACCAAAAACTCTTTGATCAGATAAAACATCAAACGGAATATCCAGGCCATTGTAAGTATTTGATCCCTGCAAACTTTGAATTGGATTGGTAAAACTTTGTCCCAAATCTGTTTGATACTGCTGATACCCCGCGAGCGCATCTTTAAAATTATATCCGCCCCAAGGATGTGTAACAGTTTCTTTTCCATCTAATGCTTCATACGTTGATGAAGCACGAGTAAAAAATGCAGAACAATCAATTCCATTATGCTTCGAGGTTCTAAAAATCTCCCTAGCAAACGGAAAATCACGATTAGCAGGCCTAATACCAAAAAGTTTTTGGAAAGAAGCAACACAAAGAATTAGTGCTAAATAATAACCCACCGGGCGCTTAAACAGCATCAACCACCCTTTTCGAACCGCTGAAAATGCCCAACTGATAGTAATATCATATGTATGGAAATGTTACGTAAAAATCTTATTTCGTCAAGTAGACGTAACTGTCTAATTTGTCATATTGTTAGATAGCTTCAGAAAAAAAAATCTGAGAAAACTCCCAGTGGAAGGGCCTTTCTATGGAGTCGCATCGGTTACTTGTGGCAAATTGGAAAATGAATCTTCGTCCTTCAGAAGAAATAAATTTCGTAAAAAAACATTATGACAGGCTAGTAAACCTTGCTAAGCAGTCAAACACCCAGATTGTTTTATGCCCAACATTTTTAAGTATTATGTCAATTGCAAAAAACATTTCTTCAAATTCAACAAATACCTATCTTTCGATTGGAGCACAAGACTGTTCAACGCGAGCGATCGGCTCGTTTACCGGGCAAATTTCTGCAGCTTGTCTTGCAGAGATCGGCTGCACACACGTTATTGTTGGGCATAGTGAAGAACGAAGAGCCCACAAAGAATCAAACTTACAAGTTGCTCACAAAACCATTCAGTTACTGATCCATGGGCTCACACCCATCGTATGCATTGGAGAAAGCGCAAGCGAAAAACAAACTAGTCGCAGTAAAGAAGTTCTTTCAACCCAAATAAAAACTGTTATCGACACACTTAATAAATTATCTTCTGCACGTAGATATAACTTGTGCATCGCTTACGAACCTCTTTACGCAATCGGCAGTGGCAATGTTCCAACCACTGAGCATCTAGAAGAAATTTTTGGACATATCATGAGAGAACTTAGAAATGCACCATCAATAAAAAACATAACCTATCTCTACGGGGGAAGTGTGAATAGCAGACAGCTTCCTATGCTAAAAAAAGTCAGCAAAATACAAGGTTATCTAGTAGGCAATGCAAGTCTCAGCTTCCAAGAAATGGAAAAAATGTTAACATCTTGGATGGTGTCACGAAGTAATTGCATTTCCCGTGCGGAGAAATAAAAAATGGTAACTTTTTTAACAATACTCCTTATTTTTATCGCTATCATTCTTGGTTTCATGATATTACTTCAGCAAGGTAAAGGAGAAATTGGCTTGGGTGGCGGAGGAAACAGAGGCAGTCAGCTAATTTTTGGTGGATCCAGTGGCGAAAATTTTTTCGAAAAACTCACCTGGATTCTTGGAGCAATTTTCATTGGCGGTTGTATCTTGTTGACAATATACAGAAGCAAATACACCTCTAGGTCTGTCCTTCAAGGACGGTATATTGCAAAAACGGCTCCAGCCAAACAACAAACTCCTAAAAAGTAGCATCGGTTGATGCTACTCACCCTCTGTAGCGGAGCGGGAGAATGGCTATAAAAGATCTTGTAATCAAAATTCTTGATCATGTTGGGGAAGTTGGCATCTCAAGCGCTGAGGGGGTCGGCCGCCTTGGAGTTTTTGCAATCAGAACATTTTCGACACTCGTCACACATGGAGTAAACATAAAGCGTGTATTTTTCCAAATGAACTATATTGGCGTTAACTCATTCTGGGTTGTCGTCTTAACCGGCTCAACCATAGGCGCAGTTCTAGCGTTACACGCACACGATGCACTACATAGATTTGGAACCGACCAATTTATTGGGCCACTTGTTTACATTTCGATGACACGCGAATTTGGCGCTGTCTTAGGAGGAATCATGGTAACAGCTCGTGCCGGATCTGCCATGACCGCTGAACTTGGAACAATGCGCATCACAGAACAAATTGATGCACTCAGAACTCTGTCTCTAGACGTTTACAGATATCTGATTGTTCCACGCGTTCTGGCAACGACCATTATCTTGCCATTTCTTTCTCTTTTTTGTGCAATGTCAGGCATTGCCGCTGGTTACGGTATGGCGGTATATATTTTAAAAGTTAACCCAGAAACATATATGGATTTTATAAGGCGGATGGTTGTTATTGAAGACATAATACAAGGTGTTATTAAAGCAGCTATCTTTGGGTTTTTATGCTCTATTATTAGCTGCTACATGGGGTTTACCACTTTCGGAGGCGCAAAGGGAGTAGGAAGAGCAACTATACAAAGCGTTGTCTACTCGTGTGTAACAATTTTTGTTGCAAACTACATACTATCTACACTCTTAAAATTTATTCTTTATCCCAGGTAGAGGCTAGAACATGATTAAACTTACAGGACTCAAAAAAGCATTTGGTGCCAAGATTATAACAAATGGCCTTGACCTAGAAGTTAATGATGGAGAATTCTTAGCCGTTATTGGACGTTCTGGTGAAGGTAAATCTGTTCTCTTAAAACAAATTATTGGCCTCCTTACCCCAGACGAAGGTTCAATAGAATTCAACGGCAAAGAACTAACAACGCTCGGCGAACAAGAACGTGATGAAATTTTTGGTATGTGTGGTTATGTTTTTCAATTTGCCGCCCTACTCGATTCTATTACCGTCTTTGAAAACATAGGAATCGGACTTCTCGAAGATGGAATACCAGAAAAAGAAGTCCGCCCCATTGTTGCAGAAAAAATTCAATGTGTTGGCCTCGCCGAAGATGTTATCGACAAATATCCTTCAGAACTTTCTGGTGGTATGAAAAAACGTGTAGGACTAGCACGAACGCTTATGCGCAGCCCTTCCACAATCCTTTATGATGAACCAACAACCGGACTCGATCCAATCTCTGTTCGTAGAATTCACGAACTTATGCATAAAACACACAAAGAAACCAATGCCACAACAATTGTAATTTCTCACGATGTAGAAATTTTTAATTATGCCGACCATGTGGCCATGCTTTATGGCGGAAAAGTCGTATACAAAGGTCCTTCAAAAAACATTTGGGAATGCGATAACGAGTTTGTTCACCAATTCATTCGTGGTCTTCCAGAGGGCCCTATTAAACACACACTTTGAGTAATCATGTGACAAGTGTTATAACGTTGTTTGCAAAGTATTTTTATGAACATAAAAAATAATTGATTACTATGAGCACAAAAAAAATGACGCCAGACCAAATCAAAGAAGAATCATTAAAATGGCAAGCACTCAAAAGTGAGATTGCAAAAACTGTTGTAGGCCAAGAAAACATAATAGATCGCATTCTTATCGGCATTTTGTGCAATGGACACATCCTTTTAGAGGGCGTTCCTGGAATCGCAAAAACAACTTTAGTCAAAGCTGTTTCTGACGCTGTTGGACTTTTGTTTTCTCG
>DAOVOC010000006.1 GCA_030629865.1 bacterium | reverse complement strand
CTCAAGGCTGGGGCATTTGGGATTGCTCTTTTAGCGCCGCGGCCACAAGAATATATTTTGGATGATGAACTAACCGTTTTTTGTCATTTGCATTGGAATCAGGATCGCGGACCTTCGCTGTTTGGTTTCAAAGATACTGTTGAGCGGAAGTTATTTTTAATGCTCATAGATTGCCATAAAATTGGTCCTCAAATTGCACTACAAATTTTATCTCAAATTAATGCAAAAGATTGTTTGCAGGTTTTGTCTTTGGGGCAAGAACGTGAGCTGAGCAATTTGAATGGCATTGGTGCAAAAAAAGCAAAACAATTGGTAACAGAACTACAAGAAAAGGCATCTAAGTTATTAGCAACACTTGGTGACGTTGTGTGCCAAAAGGGTGCAAGTGAAGCAATGCATTTACATGATGTTTCTCAGGCGCTTTCTTCGCTTGGTTATTCGATTCAAGAATCATCTGAGGCTATTCGTACTGCAACAGCACATGGTGCGGCATCATTTGATCAGGTAATGCGTGGCGCTTTGGCGTATCTTTCTAAAATGAAGGGCTTGTAGCACAATGGACAATCTCGAAGAAGCAGTTACTGTTTTACAAAGAGGCGGTGTTATCGCCTATCCAACAGAGGGTATGTTCGGCCTTGGGTGTGATCCTTTTAATGAAAGTGCGGTAAGGCGAATTGCCACCATCAAAAAGCGCTCTCTTGATAAGGGGATGATTTTGATTGCTGCGCACTGGCGCCAAGTGGAGCCGTTTGTAAAAGATGTTTCCAGTGAGCAAAAAGAGATTGTTAAAAAAAGTTGGCCAGGGCACACTACCTGGCTTTTTCCTGCGAGTGCCATTGTTCCAACCTGGATTAAGGGAGATTTAGGAAAGGTTGCTCTTCGTGTGCCTAATCACGAAATTGCGAGAGGCCTTTGCGCAGAGTTTAATACCCCGATTGTTTCTACTAGCGCCAATATTCACGGTGAACCTCCTTGCAAAAGTGCCAAAGAAGTGAAAGAGCAGTTGGCCGTTTTTGTAGATTTTGTTGTTGAAGGTGAAATTGGGCAGGCTCGTGGCCCTTCAACGATTAGAGATTTGGCGACAGGAAAAAATCTTCGGTAAGTGCTTCGATAAGAAATGTTTGTCTATGCTGTTGCTTGTCATTTTTTACAGCCATAGCGATGGCGCGTGGTTCTCCAATAAGGACACAAAGCTTTTTTGCTCTTGTGACGGCTGTGTAGAGCAAATTGCGCTGCAGCATGACGTAATGTTGGCAAAAAATAGGAATTATAACAGCATCAAATTCAGATCCTTGGCTTTTGTGAATAGAAGTAGCATACGACAAGACAAGTTCGTCAAGTTCTGCACTTTCGTAAACATGAAGCTTTATGCCGAATTGAACGTGCATTTCGGAGGCTTCCCCTTTTATTTCTTTTATAATGCCCATGTCTCCGTTAAAGACAAACTTGTCATAATTGTTGCGAATTTGCATAACACGGTCGCCTACTCGATATTCTTGGCCCATGCGTTGCAACGTTTGTTTGGAGCCTTCTTCAAGAGGATTTAGAAGATTTTGAAGAACATGGTTAAGATGCTGTGCACCAGCGTTTCCACGATGCATAGGAGTGAGCAAAATTGAATTTTCAGTTTTGATTTTCTTTTTAGGGAGAAGTCGATCGTGAATTGCTTTCAATATCCCTGGAATTTTTTCTGTGTCTGACTGTGAAATAAAAATAAAGTCCGTTGTTGCAGAATTAGTTGAATGTGGAAATTCTCCACGATTAATTTTGTGTGCATTTTGTACAATTAAACTTCCCTGGGCTTGCCTAAAAATCTCTAAAAGTCTTACTGTTTCTATTGTTTTAGAATTGATTAGATCTTTTAAAACATTTCCTGGACCAACAGATGGAAGTTGATCGATATCGCCGATCAAAACAAGCCGAGCATGGAGTGGCAGTGCTTTGAGCAGGGAATTTGCAAGAAATACATCTATCATCGATGTTTCGTCCACAACAAGAACATCTAGTTCAAGCGTATTTTTTTCATTGCGCTCAAACCGCATGCTCTGTGGGCTGAACTCAAGAAGACGATGAATTGTTTCGGCGTGTTTTCCTGTTCCTTCTAAAATTCTTTTTGCAGCACGTCCCGTTGGAGCTGCAAGGCGTGTTGTAATTTTTTCTGATTCAAGAATATCCAGCAGCGATTTGACCAATGTTGTTTTACCTGTGCCTGGGCCACCGGTAATAATGGTTGTTTTGCTCTGTAAAATGGTCATAATCCCGCGCTGTTGTGTTTCGCTAAGCCTTACAGTGTGTTTGTTTGATTTGTTTCTTAGCGAAGCATATGCCGCATCAAGATCAAATTGTTTTTTAGGAGGATATTTTTGCAGAGTTTTTATTTTTGTTGCGATATTTTTTTCGGTCCAAAAACATTGTGGCAATGCAAGAAATGTTTGCTTGTTATGTTCTACAGCTTTTAATTTGTCGTCGAGTATAAGATCATCAATTGTATTTTCTATAAGGGATCTGTTTTCTTCTTCGATTTGGAGTAATTCTTGAGTAAGATTTTGTGTTTCTGATTTAGCAAGATAGAGGTGCCCTTTATTCATTGCAGCTTTAAGAGCATGAAGGGCCGCTGCGCGAAGTCTGTGTGGAGCGAGTTTGTCGAGTCCTAATTTGAGTGCTAACAAATCTGCTGTTTTAAAGCCGACGCCCCATAAGTCTTCTGAGAGCCTGTATGGATTTTGAGTAATTTTTTCAATTGCTTCTTGGCCATATTGTTTAAAAATTTTTCCAGCCAAAGAGACAGGGATGTCTTTTGAGCGTAGGAAGACCATAACGCGTGAAATTTCTTTTTGGCTTTGCCATGCTTGGCCAATCTTTTCTGCTCTATGCGGTCCTATTCCAGAGACTTCAAGTAGTCTGTGCGGCTGCTTATCGATTACTTCGAGTGTGCGATAGCCAAATTTTCCAACAAGTCTTTTGCCCATTTCTGGGCCTATCCCGCTGATAAGCCCAGAGCTCAAATATTTTTCTATGCCAACTTCGTCTGTTGGCAGCTGGCGTTCAAATGTTTCAACTTTAAATTGTAAACCAAATTTACTGTGGTGTTCCCATATACCAGAAAAGTTAGCGAATTCACCAACACATAACCCAGGAACTATCCCTGTTACGGTAATTTTTTTGCGAGCACTTTGCTTTATATGAAAAATGGCAAATTCATTTTCATCATTACGATAAACAAAATGTTCTATGGTGCCAGAAATTTGCTCAAGTTTCTTTGTTTGTTGTTTTTCCATTTTCGCCTGGAACGTTGGTGTTTAAGTTTTGCTCTAAAAGCTCGTTTTCTATTTTTTCCATAATTTTTTTTGCTTTTGGTACAGACTCGATAATATCAGAAATAATCAAATAGAGCTCAACGCAAATTTGTTTTAGGTCTTCTTCTGTCGAAATTTTTTGTAAAAGATACTGGATTCCATTTTTTGGATTACTTTGTCCTACAAATCCAACAACTGGTGAATTTTCAAAATTGACTTCGTCACGGTTTTTTAAACTAGCTGTGATCATTGGTTTTAGATGTTTTTTATTTTTGAATACTAAAGAAATGAAATCCATAACACTTTTTAGAAGCGCCATGCGTTCTGCTCTTAAAAGTTCTCCTGATAGTTTTTGGTCATCGTTACGACTTTGCAGAAAACCATCTTCAACCTTTTTAATTGTTTTTAGTACGGCTTTTTTAGCTTGTATGATATCTAGTATTGTATTTCGGTTAGGCAGCTTTATTTTTACGTAAAGTCTGGCTAGTATTCCCATGCTTGATAAAATATTTCTTGGTGTTGATGGTTGCCATTGTGTTTCAAGTGTTGTTGCAAATAATGAAGAGGCACAAATTAAAGCTGTGGTTAATAATGCAAAGCATTTCATTGTTTCCAATTCCTTTCTCTTTTAGTTAATCCACTTAGTCTAAAAATATGTTGTGGCGGAAAAAACTAAACTCCACTCTTTGTCAGTGCCTTTTGAAAAAAGTGTATAGTCACCACCTAAAGAGAGGGTTCCCCACGTACTTTCTCGTGAAAGTTCTGCGAGTAATTTGTGTTGCGATGTTGAAGGAATTTCTGCTCGCGAAACTTTCAATTTTTCTAAAGCTTCTTCTGTTGCTTCGATGGAATTAATCCTTTCTTCTGTCTTGAGATACAAATCATAGCCGACAGATAGATTCCATTTTTTGAAGCTTTTGGCTACTCCTAAAGTTCCTTGAAAGACAGTTACAGGAGATATTTTAACCTTAAATTCTGATGGTACAAGCTGTGTTTCAACAGGGATAATTCGATAACGTGTTCCGCCAAGTAGGCGGTTAAATCTTGATCGGATGAAAAAATCGAATTCATTTGAAAGATGTGTGTTAGCGCCAAGCAAAAACCCGAACCCAAATTTTAAATTATCTCCGTCGGGTGAAAATTGTGTTGTTCTTAAAATAGTAAGTGTGTCGAATAAAAATTTATAAAGATCCGTTGGGTTAGCAAGTGTATATTGGTCGACATCACTTCCATCTGGATGGGTTTGTAGTTCGACGTTACTTAGAAGGTCTTCGATAGTAACTGTGTCTTGAGGATAGGTAAGCCTTGTGCGTGGTGCATTGAAATATGATGGACGTATTATGGGAAGAAAAACTTCAAGGCCGATATAAGGCTCAATATCTGGAGATGTAAAAGGAATCCATTGAGCAGAGAACCTTAAATCTCCTACACGAGCATTAAAGTTAGGGTCCAGAACTAGGTTTACTAGCGTGTTAACCTGTTTGTCCGTAAGGAGAGGTTGGCTTGATCCTTCTGAAAGAAATTCTTTAAGTGTTTTTTGATGCGCAAGGCTCATCCAGAGATGGTTGAGGCTGAGCACTAACGGTGCTTCGAATTTAAATATAAAGTCTTTAAACCGCGCCGCAAATCTAGTGAAAACTCCCAATCGATGTTGTTCGATTGATGTTTCTCTTAAAACTTCCCCAATGTTGCCTAAAGGATTTGCGATATCGACAGCCTTATCGAATACTTCGATATCAAAAACATTGCCAAAAAACTTTCTGTTTTCTCTACTCCTCAGGCCTGTTGTATTAATAAAAAATTCGAATGATGTTTGTCTGAAATTGTTATTATATGCCCTGTTTGGCAAAAGGTAGTGGGTTCCGCGAATATTGTCTGGAGATGTTGATTCCCACAAAACCCGTTTTTTTGTTTCAATAAGTTCAAATACAGCTTCATATCGATCTTCTAATGTTTCTTTTACCACTCGTGTTGGGAGTTCATCTAGTCCAAGTTCTTTTAAAAAATCATCTACTTCACGATCCAAATTGTCTTGTGGTGGGGTGCAAGTAAGGCTAGTTATTGAAAGGATCAAAATAATCAAAGATATGATGGTGCTGTGTCTAGAGATGCGAGTAATATTGTTTTTCAAGTTTAAGCACTCCGTATTAAAAAAAGTTTTCAGTTTTATAATGCTGTAGCTACACGTTTTGAATTGTAGATTTTTTTTTGAGGAGGTGTAAGTACTTCCAATAAGCTATTAACAAGCATTTTTTCTGTCAATGAATGCTTAATCAATACTAAATGTGCTTGTGGCAAGATGAGCCATGCGTTAAGGTGCAAGCATTGAGTTTTTTGCTCTTAATTTTATGGAGAACCCATGAAATTTTATGGAGCCCGGAGTGTTCCTTCTAACAAAAAACCTCTCATTGTTTTGCTAGAAGGAAATATGGGTGCTGGTAAATCGACTTTTGTAGAACTTTTGAGTTTGCACAGCGATGATATCGAGATCATTCATGAGCCTGTTACTCAATGGTCAAAAAAAAGTGACAAAAAAAACTTATTGGCTCGTTTTTATGCAGATCCTGTCAGATGGGCATTTACATTTCAGTCATATGTTTTTGTAACCCGTGCACAAGAGCAAATTGCTACTCTTGCACGAGATGATCTAAAAAAAATTGTCGTTATGGATCGTTCGGTCTATTGTGATAAGTTTTGTTTTGCAAAAAATTGTTTCGATCAGGGATTAATGAGTGAAGCCGAGTGGGATGCATATTGTAATATTTTCTCGTGGGTTGTGACACAGTTTTTACCTAAGCCAGATGGGGTTTTATATTTGCGAGCTTCGACCAAAACGTGTTTTGGACGAATTAAGCGCCGTGCCCGGCCAGAAGAAAAAGCTGTTTCTATAGACTATGTTGATAGCCTAGGCCGAAGGCATGATGATTGGTTGCTCAAAACAAAAAATGAATCTGATTATCTTCAAGGCTTAAAGATGATGATTCTGGATGCAAATTGTGACTTTGAGCATGATAATAATTCGCAGAAAAAATTGTTAGGGCAGTCTTTTGACTTTTTTTCTAAATTACAACGTCATGCTGGGAATAGTGTGGTTGTAAAGGCGAAAAAATGTGTGCAGGATGTTGATTAGATTTAATTTTAGACTCTTAGTGCGTTGACAAAGTGAACATGGAGAAATAATATCATCAGGCTAGATGCAATCGTTTTTGTACGTCGAAGAATAAGGCAGGGTTGTTATGGCTAGCCCAGTTGATGTTGTGCAAATGTTAAGCTCAGGCAAATATATTGCCGCCGGACTTTGTATGGGGATTGGTGGTATTGGTGCGGCGCTTGCTCAAGGTTTTATTGGCGGAAAGGCTTGCGAGAGTATTGGTCAGAGACCAGAAAGTGCTCGTGCTGTTAGGGAAGTGTTGCTTACAGCGTGTATTTTTGCTGAAACATCTTCAATTTTTTCATTCCTTATAGCGCTGATTCTTTTATTTGTTGTGCAGTGATCCTTTTATTTTGGTCTGTACTCTGTTTTAGAATAAGCTGTATGTATGGAAAAGCCTTTACAGAAATCGAGGCCGGTAGTTAATGCGTTTAAACGTAACTTTAATTATTCAGATGTTGAATGCATGTTTGACAATAGCGATTATAAGACGTTTTTTGCTTACTCCATTATTAAAACTTTTAGATATGCGTAATCAGCATAAAGCTACAATGGAAGCACGGATAGTTCAAGGTGAACTTGAGGTAAACGGGGTGCATCGAACTATAGAGTGGGAGCTTGAAAGCTTTCGTAATGTTGCCAGGCAGACAATTAAGCGTGAACGGGCTGGCGAAGAAGGCTTGTTAAAAAGTGTTGAGAAAGCGTTGAAGGTATCAAAAAAGTTAGATATTTCTAGTGAAAAAGTAACGTCAGAAGATGTAAATACTTTTGTCGAAAGAGTGCTGGATGGCTTTGTTTAGTTTTTTGCCGTACCTAAATATTTTTTCTCGGATTTTATTTTTTGCTATCTTGTGTGTCTACCTGGTTAACCTTATTTATAAATATCTTGGTCCTGTTGTTCGACAGGGATTTGTCGATGAGTTATTTTCCCAGAAGCAATTTCGCGAAGATTATGAAACATGTGTAGTGGAGAAAAAAAAACTAGAGAATGATCTTGAGCTTCAGCGTAATATGATTAAAAAAATGAACAAAAAGTTTAGAGAATGGCATACCAAAAGACTGATTCGACAAAAAAAAGATGCCGAAGAGAGAATTGTTAACGTAAAAAAATGGCATATGCGGCAAGAAAAAATTGCCACATTGGAAGAAGAACGACGTTTACAAAAAAAAACTGGATATGAATTGGTTCAACAGGCCAAAAATGTTTTATGCAAAAAGTTTAATGGTGAGGATGGCAAGGATAGCCTTCAAACTATTGTAGGCACTGTTTTACAAAAAGACGATCTAGTTTTTGGCAACGAGGATAGGAATAGTAGAATTGGTTAAAAATGCGTACTGATGGTTTTGGCCTTTCATATAATTATGCTCGAGCATTTCTCAAAGTGTGGAATGTGCGAGAAATTCCACATACTTTTATCGAAAACCTAAAAAGGCTTTATGTATTTTTTAACAAAAACCATCATATTATTTCTATTTTATCTTCTCCGGCACTTGAAGCATTAAGCCGAAATAATGAAATAAAAAAAATCTGTGATGATTTTGATATTGATGAATCAATTTTTAACCTTATTTTGGTTGTTTTTAAACATAATCAGGGAAATTTGCTTACGACAATTTTGTGGTGCATCATAAGAGATGGAATGAGGCTTCGTGGTGAATGTTTATGTGAAATTACTAGCTCGCATGATTTATCAAGTGAGCTGAAAGAGAAAATTGCGAAAAATTTTTCCGGCATCCTTGGTTGTGAAATTGTGCCTGAGTTTCATGTTGATCCATCACTTATTTGTGGTGTTAGAGTAAAGTGTGGTCAATTTTTTTGGGAAAAATCGATTGCAAGGAGGCTTCAACTCTTTGCCAACTCGCTAGAGCTTGGAGCGTGATATGGCTAAAACAGAAGATGTAGGACTTGTCTCTCTGCTTGAAAAAGCTCTCAAGGGTGATTCTGCCGAAAAACTAGAATCTATAGGTACAGTTGTGCGGGCCGGTGATGGTGTTGCGCTTATTTATGGTCTTGAGTCAGCCTTATATTACGAAGTTGTGAAATTCGAGGGAGGAAATATTGGTGTTGTAATGGGGCTTGATGAGCATTTTGCTTCTGTTGTTTTCTTTGATAAATCGATTCCAGTGGTAGAGCAAGAAATTGTTCGTCGTACGGGCCAAATTTTTAAGGTTCCTGTGGGAGAAGAATTACTTGGTCGTGTTATAGATGTAACCGGACGTCCAGTAGATGGTGGTGGTGAAATTTCATGTCCTGAGGCTATGCCTGTAGAGCGAACGGCTCCGAGCATTTTAGATCGCTCACCAATTAACGAGCCTCTTGAAACTGGAATTATGGCGATCGATTGTCTTATTCCTATTGGAAAAGGCCAACGTGAACTTTTAATTGGAAACAGAACTACAGGTAAAACAACCATTTTAGTTGATACAATTTTACATCAAAAAGGACGTGATGTAATTTGTGTTTTTGTTTCGATTGGACACAAACAGTCAACTACGGCAAAAGTTATTGACACATTTGCGCAAGGCGGGGCATTAGACTACACAATTATTGTTGAAGCTGATGCACACGAATCTGCTTTAAACCAATTTTTTTCTCCATATGTAGGTTGTACGATAGCAGAGTATTTTGCGGATAAAGGACGTGATGTTTTGATTATTTACGATGATCTTAGTACACACGCTGTGGCATATCGTGAGCTTTCATTGTTGTTGCGGCGGCCACCTGGTAGAGAAGCATATCCTGGAGATATTTTTTATATCCATTCAAGACTTCTTGAGCGTGCTGCAAAATTATCTGATGAAAAGGGTGGCGGATCTATTTCAGCAATACCAGTTATTCAGACTCAGGAAGGCGATTTTTCGGCATACATTCCAACGAACTTGATTTCTATAACAGATGGTCAAATTTATCTTGATGCCGACTTGTTCAATGAAGGCATGCGGCCCGCTGTAAATGTTGGGCTTTCTGTTTCTCGTGTTGCAGGAAAAGCTCAAACGAAGGCTATGAGAAAGGTTGCTGGAAGGCTGAAATTAGATCTTGCTCAGTATGATGAGCTGGCAAGTTTTTCTAAATTTGGCTCAGAGCTTGATCAAGTTAGTCGTGCTGTTCTTGAAAAGGGTAAAATTGCAAAAGAATTATTAAAGCAGCGACCGCACGAAATGCACGATGCTGTAGATCAAATAATCTTTGCTTTTTTGCTTCAAGAATCATTACTAGAAGGCTTAGAGCTGCATGAGGTCAAGCAATTTGCTGTGCAGTGTGCAAGTTTTATTAAAGAGGCGCATTCAGAACTGTATCAGGAAGTTTTAAAAACCAATGAGTTTTCTGATGCGATTGCTGCTGAGATGAAGAAGGTTGCAGAGCAGTTCCGAGTAGCTTATGCAAAAGATTTTTCTAAAAAATCCATTGTATAGAAATTAAATTTTTATGCGGGCGTAGCCAGAACACCACGGGTTTACCCGTGGTTGAATGAGCCCGGAGATGGTATTCTCTGAATATGAAGTACACAAGGTCGGCACACAGTGTCTATAGACTTTCATATCACGTTGTTTGGGTGTGTAAGTACCGTCGTAGGGTCCTGAAGCCTGGGATATGCAACTACCTAATACGGGTATTATCCAAGCTGCAACGAAGACTGCCAGGCGTTATAGTTGAGGCGATTGGCTTCGATCTAGATCATTTACATATGGTTATTAAGATTCCTCCCAGATTTAGCATCTCTTCCGTAGTCGGAATGCTAAAAAGCCAGTCGGTGTCATTGATTAGGAGGGAATTTCCAGTATTAAAGGATGTGTATTGGAAAGAAAATGTTTTTTGGTCGCCTGGCTACTTCGTTAGTAGTGTAGGGGTAAACGAAAAAATAATTAGAAATTATGTCGAATACCAGGGATTACAGGATTTAGGTCAGCTCCAAATGGAGCTGTAAAGATTCAAGTACCCCGGGCTTGCCCGGGGGTATCTATAAAGAATAGGTAATCGTAGAAATAATTGTGTTAGATTATAGTTTGGCGAATTAATAAAAACACCGGCTTTTCTATAACCGATTCTTTAAAATTGATTTTTGCCAATTTCAATGTATTTTGATTTACACCGATTTGAGTTGCAGCTTTGGTTTTGTGTTTTTATTATGGAGATAAATAGATGAAGAAATTATTTTTAATGTTTTTTATGGTAGCTGGATTTGTCAATTTGGGAGCTATGAATGATGATGGCTCAAAATTTGACGTTGTTGCGTTTTTATATGAACAATGTTCTAAGAGAGCGAAACTTGGTGATGAGGAACTGGTGGAACGGCTGTTTGGGAAAATTAGTGACGGAAAGTTAGATGTTGCAGTTGAGATACTCTTGAAAAGTTCTGTGAGTACAGCGGTAGAGAAACTGCTACGTCTTATGCCAATTGTTATAGAACGGTTGTCGCTTGAAGATACTCGTGAGATTCTTTTTATTTTCGCTACAAGAGGCGGTGTGAAATTAGTTAAAGAACAGGTTGTGCAGATTAACAAATTCTTTGCTAAATTAGCTCAAGCAGAACGTGAATGCTTTAAGTCTTGCGTTACTGAGTGCTACAAAACAGACGAAGCCTTTTTAGAGATGGTGCTTCAAAGGGCAGTGAAGCGAAAGCAATTAAACAAAAATGGTGAGTTTGGTAAAGCAATGTTCATACAGTCTATGAGAAGTTCTTGCCGCAAGGCTTCAAAGCAAGTTCTTCGTGGTTTTCTTTCTGATTTGGTCTATGGGGCAAAAGCTCTTCTAGAGAAGAATCCAAAAAAGGTTCGTGAGTTGTGCAATATTATTGTGTCGAGTGACCGTGACATTCACAGAAAAACAGTAGAGATGTTTGCCGAATATTTCAAAACATTCGGCCCAGAGCATGTTCAAGCAATTTCAGAAGAATTTTTTAAGGTAAAAGAAGACGGTGAGTGCAAAAAATAAAGTTGTGTAAAAAGTAAGCAATAAAAAAGACCGGCTCTCGTATGCCTTATCGGTGTTAACCAAGAACCGGCCGTTTTACATCACTGCGTTACTTCAAATGATCTGTCGCGCCAGTGATGCCTATTTTTTCAGTGGAATTTCTTTTCCATGTTCTTTGTCGTTGTGGTTTGTTTTAAACGTTACCATTACGATGCCATTGCGAAATGTTGCTTGGGCAGAATTAGTGTCTATGTGGTGTGGCAACGTGATGTGGCGTTCGGCCCAGGTGTGGCCGTGATACCAAGCCTCATGCATTTCTTTAGGTTTTGTATCTTCTGTTTCTTCTTCGCATTCAGCTTTGATTTCTAAAAATGGTGTGCCATCATGATGATGATTTACAGCAAGTTTTATGTCTTCTTCCGCATAACCGGGAAAAGGAACTTCCACGCGAAATAATCCTTTTTCATGATCTTCGCCCCATTTGGGGACTGCCCATTCAAATTCGTGTTCCCAATCGCCTGAATGCATATTGTGAAGTAAATCTTTCCAATGATGTGCCCATTCTTCGTTGTTGTGCCATTTTTCTACTGGCCACTGCCAGTGATTTTTTTGTGTGGCATAATTTACTCCATTTATTCAGCCTGGGATATATGTGCTTGTTGCTTTATTTTATTTAATTTCAGCTAGAAATATCAATAGTTGAGCTAGTTGTGTGGTCGAAAGAAAGAAACTTCTTTTGTAATGCGGTTTTTCGGTTATACTATTTCTAGTTTAGTTATTGGTGCTGGTGGTAATTTTTTGAGTTTATTGGGGACATAGTGGGTAAAATTGAACAATTGTCGCAGCAGATGAATTTTTTGCTTGAAGTGCAAGAAAAATCGTTGGCCGAATGTGTGCAAGAATTTGACAGCATTATGCGGTTTTTGGAAATAAGTGCTCAAGGAGATGAAAACGCTGAAGGTGGCATTGAAGCCGTCCAAAAGTTTTTATCCGAAAAAATTGAGCTTATAACAGGTGAATTTGAGCAGGATGTGGCTGACTTAAAAGAGCAGCGAGACATTGTTCAAGAAACTCTTCAGCTACCAGAAGGTGAAAAGAGAGATCATGTTGTTGGAATGCTTTTAGAAGACATTGGTGAGCTGGAAGATTCAGAAAAGTTTAAGCAGCAAGTTCTTGAAGACGCAAAATTGAGCCGCCAAGAATATGACAGAATGGTTGGCGATATTAAAGATGCCGTTCAAGAAGGTGGAATTGCCGAGCTTGAAGCGCTTTTTGAGGCTATGGAGCTTGATCGCGCAGAAAATTGTTATTCAGAAGATGACGATGAAGGTTTACAGGGCTGCTGTCCTGGCCAATGCAACTCATGTTCATTGGATGAAGGCTGTGACAAAATGACAGAAGCTCTTCGTGAAATGTCTGAGCCATACAGCATAGATGAAACAAAAAAAGCTGATGAAAGCGATGCCGAAGAAAATTAAGGGCATTGAAATTGAGCCGGGCTGCATTTCTTGTGGAACTTGTGCTGCTATATGCCCAGAAATTTTTGAAATAAAAGGTGTTTCTCAAGTTCGCGAGTCTGCAGATTTTGAAAAAAATGAAGACGAAATTCGTGAAGTTGCAGAAATTTGTCCTGTAAATGTGATTCGCCTCATTGAATCAGAATGATGCTGTTTGAGCATAATCTGTTGAAATAATAGTGTTGAGGAATACAATGTTCTTATTCATATGATTTTGCAATTCCATTTTGGGTAAGCGATAGTATGCAGAAAAATGGGCTTGAGTTCGAGCGAGTGTTATTCCAGTCGATCGTCTCTGATGCTTCAGAAGATGGATGTTTTGTTTATTTGGGGACGCTTTTGCAGCGTGCTGCAAAACATTTTTTTTTAGATACAGCTCTTGTTGAAGGTCTTCGGAAAATTTCTTATGGAGAGTTGTATTTTCGAGCTTTGCAGCTTAGTAGAGCTTTAAAGGCTCGCGGCCTAAAGCCTCGTGATCGCGTCATGATGTTTTGTGGCAATTCCGTAGAATTTTATATTTTTTATTTTGCGGCCTTGCAATGTGGTGCCATTTTGGTTCCTGTTAATACATTTTTGGGTACGTGTGAGCTGACCCATATTATTAATGATTGCCAGCCAAAGATGGTTTTGTGTGCTAGTCGGCTTTCTTCAAAAATTACTGATGTTGAAGTTCAAAGTAAGTGCGAAGCCTTTCCTGATCTGATTTGCGAAAAAGCTATTGAATGGGACGAAACTGTTCCAGAAGCATATGCAAATTTCCCCGAATTTGAAGTAACAACACTTTCTTTAGATGAAGTTTGCCTGATTCTTTACACATCGGGGACAACAGGCAATCCCAAAGGAGTGATGCTTTCTTCTAAAAACATTTTGTCTAATACTGTTCAGGTTTCGGCACGGTTAAAGCGATTGGCTGGTTTAAAGGAAAGATTTTTTGCCGTTTTGCCTCTTTTCCATGTTTTCGCACAAAATGCATGCATTTGGATTCCCTTTTTACATGGTGCCACAGTAATTGTTGTTCCTAAAATTGATCGGGTGGCTATTAGAGAGGGGCTTAAATCATGCCCAACCATTTTTTTAGGATTTCCTGCGCTTTATGGCTTGCTCTGTTTAATGCGTAATGCCAATCTAGATTCAATAAAACTTTTTGTTTCGGGAGCGGATGCTTTGCCTGATAAAATCCGTGCGGCATTTGCGATGATTTATGGCCGAGCTATTCATTCTGGCTATGGATTAACCGAGGCAGCTCCTGCTATCGCGGTAAGTGATGGGAATCCTTGCGAGAGAACAGAATCTGTAGGACCACTGCTGTGTGGTGTTGAAAGCCAAATTCGTGATGTTCAAGGGAGCCTGGTTGCTTCCGGAAGTGTGGGAACTCTTTGGGTGCGTGGTGATAATGTGATGTTAGGATACTACAAAGACAAAGAACATACTGACAATGTTATTAGGGATGGTTGGTTAAATACAGGTGATTTTGCATGTCTTAGTTCCGACGGAAACATTTCTATTTGTGGAAGAGAAAAAGATTTGATTATTCATAAGGGTCTTAATATTTATCCACAAGAAATTGAAAATGTTCTTCTTTCACATCCTCTTGTTTTCCGAGTGGCGGTTGTGGGAGAAAAAGACGATGCTCATGGCCAGACACCAGTAGCATTCGTTGTGTTAAAAGATAAAACACGCAAAATTGGACAGGCGTTGAGACGTTTTTGCTTGGATCGTTTGGCGGCATATAAAGTTCCTAAAAAAATCCGTTGTGTAGAAGATCTCCCGCTTGGTGCAACAGGCAAGGTTGATAAAAAGCAACTTAAGTATCGCCAAGAAGCCTTATAGATATGAAAGGAGTTGGGAATCTAATGACAGAACTTATTATTGATTTGAGTTTATTTATAGGTACGTTGGTTCTTGCGGCTTATTTTGCTTTTTTGGAAACATCATTTACTGGTTTGCGGTTGTATCAAGTTAAAGAGCTTCATCATAAACTTTCTAGCTATAAACACTTTTTTGCAGTTTGGACAACTGCTCCACAGCGCATTTTGACGGCAATTCTTGTTGCGAATAACTTTTTTAGTATTTTGTGTTCTGTGCTTATTGCCAGAGCAATGGAAGAGAGCCTTGGAGATATTGGGGTTGCTGTTGGTGTAGCTGTTGCGACCGTTTTGATTCTTTTATTCGGAGATATTGTTCCTAAAACGTTTGCAAAAATGCACCATGGTTCTTTATTTAATCGGTCAATTTGGCTGTTAAATGGTTTGCTTCGCGCTATGGAGCCTGTGGTTAGTTTGCTTTTGTATGCAGCAAAAGTGATCTTAAAAATTCTTGGAGTAGATAATGCCGGTAAAATGGCATCAGGAGAAGTTTCAGAGAAAGAAATTGAATTTTTAATTGGATATGGTGATGAAAAAGGTGTAATCGAGGCCGAAAAAAGTGAACTTTTGCAAAATGTTTTTGGCCTTGGTCAAACGATGGTGCAAGAAATAATGGTGCCATGGAGTGATATGATTCGTTTTGATGTTGAAAAACCAATGGACGAAGCCAAGGCATTTCTTATCAAACATCGTTATTCGCGTTTGCCAGTGTACCGTGGTCGTGAAGATAATATTGTTGGCATGGTTTATCACAAAGATATCTATGGTCTTGAGTCAGCAAAAAAAACATTGGTTGATCTTATGCGTCCGGTTATGTTTGTTCCTGAATCGAAAAAAGCTAATCAGTTACTTAAAGAATTTTTAAAAAAACGTATGCACTTGGCTATTGTTGTTGACGAACACGGTGGTGTTACCGGCATGGCAACACTAGAAGATGTTTTGGAAGAAATTGTTGGTGAAATCCGTGATGAGCACGAAAAAGAACTTCCTGGAGTTGTCTTACTTAAAAAGGGTGGATGGTTAATTAATGCTGGAATGCCACTCGAAGATGTTGGTGATCTTCTAGAAATAGAATTTGAAGTGGAAAATTCTATTACCTTGGCCGGTTTTATGATGGAAGGGCTTCAGCGCTTGCCATCGGTTGGCGACAAACTTTCTTATAAGGGATATGTTTTTCAGGTAAGCGAAGCGAGCCTTAAACGTGTTTTTCAGGTTAAAGTTTTGAAAGAGAATCCTACAGACTTGTCGAAGAAATAATATGTGGATGGGGAGAGGATGAGATCGAGAATTTATCTAATAATTCCATTTTTAATTTCTAATGTGTTTTCTATGTCGTCAATTCAGACGAGTAATAAAAAATTAATATTGATTCATGGGACATATGCTCAGGGAGCTGATTGGTATCAAAAAGGTGGAAATTTTTATAAAAGTGCGAGGGATGCACTTAAGCTTGATGACCAACAAGTTTATTCGCATAAATGGGAGGGAGCTGCGCACAGTATGAGTCGGATGTGGGGAGCCAAAGATCTTATTCCTGTTCTTGTCAAAAAGCCTGGGGCAACTGTTATGGCCCATAGTCATGGGGGTAACGTGCTTAATCAAGCACTCAATTTAATCAAATTAGCTCAGATTACTGATGAAAATAATCGTAATAATGTCATAAAAGTTATGGCGGAAGAGCTACATCGGCTTGAAGTTGCAGAACGTTCTTCTGAAGAACTATTGAGTGCGGGGGTGTCAAGCAACCGTTTTGTAAAAAAGGTAGGAGATCGACTTGTTGTGCATGGCGAAGAACAAATTGTTACAAAAAAACAGCTTGGAAGTTTTTTGGCAAGGTTTTTTGCTGGAAAGGCTAAAAAGATTAAAATTTCAACGAAACGAAGTGTGAAAGAATATGAAGATGAAATTAAGCAAATAGTTGGCCAGCATGAAAAGACAATAAAAAAAATTGAGTTTAAAAAGTTAGAAAATCTGGTTGGAAAAGTTGTTTTGATGGGAACGCCGGCTTCTGGTGGTCCGTATGCCCCTCAGCCTGAGTTTGTTAAAAATGGCTTTGATCTTTTTTATTCACCAGATGATTATGTTCGGCAGGCATTTAAAACCTATACCAAGAAGGGATATAAAGAAGCGCTTAAAGACGTAAGTGCTATTAAGGTTGAGGGGACCGATGTTCTTGCAGGGCGTTTTAATCCAAGTGGTATTAGAGATGTTAAGGTGGGATGGGATGTTAAAAAGAAAAGTAAGGGGAAAGTGAGGCTTTTTAGTCTATTTGGTCAGAAAAAAATGAAATTTGATCACAGCGATTTTTTTCGTAAAGAAATGACACAAGCGATCTGTGCACGGCTTGTTAGAAAGACGGTAAAAGGAGTAACGACTGAAGAGTATCAAGATGCGAATCGTTTGTTAGTTGCGGTACATCCTGAAACTGCCTCAAAATACAAAAAACAGGTTGGAAAGCTTGTTTTATTAAAAGCTGGATCACGTGAACGAAAAACTATTAATGATGCTATTAATAGTTTGAGTAAGGCTTTGATAAAGATGATAGATGTTGATTTTAGATTAAGGAGCGTTGATAGTGAGGACAAATTTGATGCTGAATACAGAAAGAAACAAGCTTTAACGAAGAAATTTGAAAAAGTCTCTAAAATCTATAGTGATGCTTGGAAGGCTGCCGATAAGGTTTTTACAGTTGTTGGCTATGGAGATGTAGCAAAAAAAAATAAATTAGAGACAATCTTGAAACGAACAAAGTCTTTGCAAAAACTACAATCACGCCGTTTTTCTGATCAGGAAACTGGGATTAAAAGACGACAATCATTTCCTGCAGGTGTTGGTGCTAAAAGTCCGTTTCCAACAGTGTTGCAGCGTGTAAAGTCGTGGCTTTTTTCGGGTTCTGTAGAAAAAACACAACACTCTCGTAAAAGGTGAAATTTGCGATAAACACGAAAAAGAACTGCCTGGATAGGCCACAAAATTTATGAACATTTTTGTGGCAAAAAATGAAAGGATGAACCCAAAAAATATATAGTCGAAGTGCTCGATTTCGACTGGGGCAAATACAAAAAAGATGATCATAGTATAAAATGGAAAACGTAAATTGTAATTCTAAGTGCAACGCCTAGGGTGGAAAAAAAGTGAGCTGGCAATAGTCTTTGTACAGCTCACCAAGTATCCACTCAAAGGAGTTGTAAATGACCAAATATTGCCAGCTCACATATGAACAAAGATG
>DAOVOC010000016.1 GCA_030629865.1 bacterium | reverse complement strand
GGATGAATAGCATTAGCCAGCTTCATTTGATCACCAGGAAGATTAATTTGAGTATTCAAACCATCCGTAGATGCCTTCCAAGTTCGCATGGCAATCGTTGCATCAGAAAAGCCAACATAAGGCCTATTTGGTGTAACTGTTGTGTCACTTCCAATCGTTATCTTTGATCCATGATTCATATAGATAACGCGGCCCATATCAGTCGCTGTAACAACTTCAGGAGAACCAGTTCCAGCAATGTTTTTACCGCCCAGATAGATAAAGTCACCATCAAGAGCAAAAGTCGCAGGAGGCACAATGTCACTATCAATAGAAAACTGATCATTCTCATTAGTAGCAGGCAGTGCAATCCTGTCCCATGGATAGACAGTAGTTGCAGAGATATCTTCTATTATGCCTTTTGTTGTTGTCCAACCAACATCAATGTATGAATCATTACCCATATAAAGAACCTGCATTGCTTTTTCACTTGTGTTGGCAACTTCTGGAAACTCATTAGCTGTCTGCAAAGAAAGTGTTACAAGCAGATCGGTTTCACCTGTGTGTTTAAATAGATTCATGTAAGCATTCTCGGTATAAATACTGGTACCACCGGCTGTAACTTCATTTTTCTTAGTACCCAACATTAAAACGCGACCATATCCTTTGTTGGTCGTATCAAGAATATCTCCATGGTTGTAAAAGATGATTTTTGTTTCATTTTTTGCTTCACTTGCTCCAGCTTCCTTTTTCTCACGTATTGCAAGCCGCACACCTGATAAACATAAAGATTCGTGTAAATGGAAAGTTGAATCATATGGCCGCAGAAACGTAATATCTGGATTGGAAACGCCCAAGACATCACTTCTAAATGTTGCTTTTTCACCACCAACAATTGCAGGTAAAGTTGTAGAAGGATCAGTTGTAACGTTACGAGTAATATCATCATGGTGATAATTAAGATCTACAAAATCCAAACTTGCGTTTGTAAAGAGTGCCGGACGATCATACCGGTAATATGTGGAGTCTGCAGTCAGTGGACGTGAAACATATGACGATGCAGCTTCTGTCTCATTAACAATTTCACGATCATCATAGCTACGCCAAATTGTAGGCATCCTAAATATTCCGGCCTTATCGGCAAGTGTTCCTGCGTGCCTACCAAATGTTAACGTTGGAGCAGAAGCATCATCATCTTCTGTTCTAATTGTCAGCCATCCTTCAACATCCATAACATAAATCCCATCACCAGTCGTCTCACCTGTTGCAGAAATGCTCAACTTGTCATATGCTCCCGCAGTTCCAAGCAATGGCGCACGCACTTTTAGTCTCGAATCGCCAAGCAATGTAATTTCTGCATGACGCAAAATATCAGCATCAGCATGTGCTCCAAATTCGGTTAAAAGCGTTACACCTGAATAAGTATCTTCAAGTCCATCAACAAAGAATGCTGATCCATTATGATTTTTACACACAAGCCCAACATCAGAAATGCTTGCAGCAGTAATCGCTGCCGACAGGGTATTTAGACTTAAATCTACAGGAACAAATGGTTTGTTAAGAACAGCAGCTTCATAATCTATAAATGTGTTGTGGAAAACTTCGATATGGCCGTTAACACCTAAAATAAATCCTGGCCTTATGCTTATGTTTCCAAGATGGTTTGTTCCTGTAAATGGAATATCTTGGTAGTACCACGCCGAATCACCATAAGGATCAGACGCAAACACCGGAATACTTTTACATGTGTTTTGAATAAATAGGCCACGGCGACTAGGAGCACCTCCAACATTGTATGGAGAAACACCTTCAACAGCTGTTTCATAAGTACTATTTGCATACGCAAGTTCATCAATAACACGCATATAAATTTTAGAACCGGCATGCTGGCTAAAGTTTACATAATCACGGAAATGCCTCGGAGTTGTGTACGCACCAGCCGTAGTTAAATCACCGGTACCATCAGAAAGAAAATATCCACACAAATTAAGCGCACCATCTGTATATGTTGAATAAGTCGAAGTTGGCCCTGAAAGTTTAATTTTGAGTCTACCTTTTTGGTCGTTAGAAACATCAAAAGCAACACCAGCATATTGCTCTGCCGTTGCATCCTCACCATTAATATTTGTTGAAACACCCGTCATGTATGAATTAAGAGCAAGCTCAAACGTACTGTCATTAGTTCCACCCGTTCCATAGCCTGCACGCCTTTGAAAAGCAACTTTGTTAATTCCGTGCGTTACAACATTAGAAAGCGTGTCATCCATACCAACATAAATGCTAACACCTGAACCCGTACTAGTATTTTCTACAAACACCGAAGTACCACCAACAACTTCTTCATCTTCTAAATGAAGGCTGGTACAAATAACACTGTAGTTGTCAGCAATTTTGAATACGGTTTGCCCAGCACCAGTAAAGGTCATAACAAGTTCGTTACCGCCATCACGAGTGATATAAAGAGGATCTTCGCTTACCGATTGCGACGTATTAATGTTGCTACCAGTTAAATAAAGGTCTTGCGTAACATCGACAATAACTTGACCGCCTGAGTCTGGACAGAAACATAAATGTCCACATTGACCTGTTATCGATTCAGGAACATCTGCAAGAACTGTGAAGGTTGAAGTTGATTGCATAAAGACTGTGGTGTCAGAAACGCTACCGATAGAAACTGTTAAAGTTTTTCCATCCGCTGCTTTAAAGAACACTTCACCTGAAACGGTAATTGTTCCGTCAAGCGTAACAGTGTCGTCAGTACTCGAGGCGTAATAAATTTTACCACCGGCCACCAGTGGACTGCTGTCATCACGCCCAATTGTTTCGTCAGCAAAAGCATATGTCACAGCCCGAAGGCTATTAATGCTACAAATAATTGAAAACACAACTGCGACCACACCGATTTTTTTAATAATGTTTTTCATCGATTCCCCCACCACTTGGACTCCTTTAACCTTTTCCCCCAAACCACACACAGGAACTTCCTGACTGGGCATGGCTTCTATCATGCTTCAGGCTTGTATGTTTTTTGAAGAAAGAAGAGTAAACGTTCACACCGCTATCGCGATTCTGTCGGCTAAAACGAGTCATACGTAATGCGCCACCTCTATACCACAGCGCCTTTTTAAGATGCAATGATACTGAATTGACGCTGATTTTAATTCAACCATTCTCAATTTGAATCTTTATGCGATAATCAAGTACGGTTGTGTCCAAAACCCCAACTTTCAAAATCGGAAAAGAAAATAACTATGAGCTCTGAAACAACAATTAAAAAAAAGAGACACAAAGGTTTTCTTGTTGCAATTGAAGGCATTGATGGTTCAGGTAAAAGCACGCTCTCTGCACGAATCTATCGCGATCTTACAACACAAGGTTTACCAATCTATCTCACAAGAGAACCCGGCGACACATTTCTTGGACAAAAGCTGAGGGCAGTTTTGCATCAAACCCAAAAGCAACCGTGCTCTCACGCAGAATTTTTAATGTTCGCAGCCGACCGTGCAGAACATTTTCACGAAGTTGTCATTCCTCAACTTAAAAAAGGAAATATTGTTATCTCTGACCGCCTTGCAGATTCTTCGCTCGCTTACCAAGGCTTTGGTCGCGGCCTTGATTTAAACATGCTTAAAAGCATTAACACCTGGGCAATGAGAGGAATCGAACCTGACCTTGTAATATTTCTTGATATAGACGAAGATACAGCCCTTAAACGCATAACAGGAACGCGCCGCACACTAACAAGCTTTGAACTAGAACACGTTCAGTTTTGGAAAAAAGTCCGCAAAGGATTTAAAACCATTTTGGAAGAAAAAAAAGATAGAGCTGTTATTATTGATGCGCTCAAGCTTCCTGAACATGTTTGCCAAGATGCCGTTAACGCAATACTCGAAAAGTGCACCAATAAATAATGAACACACACTCACTTCCGACTGCACTACTAATCTCGTCCTCATGCTCAGATAAATTGCTTGAACATGCACAAAACCTCGTTGCATCACAATTTTGTGAGCGCCGCACAACAAAAAGAACATATTCATGCTCAACATGCTCATGCTCAACATGCTCATGCACAACATGCGACAAAATTCGCATGCAACAATATCATGCAACATTATGGCTTTCACCAGAAAATCAATATCTAATCAGCGACATAGAACCTGTTATAAAAACTACTTTTCTAAAACTTCCTGACAACGAACATTTCTTTTTTATTTTTCAGCACGCAGAACGGCTCAGCGCAGCTTCTGGCAACCGACTCTTAAAAACAATAGAAGAACCTCCAGAGCGTTACCACTTTATTTTTTTAACAACA
Organism: bacterium; assembly: GCA_030629865.1. Classification (GTDB taxonomy): domain Bacteria; phylum Babelota; class Babeliae; order Babelales; genus DAOVOC01. The sequence goes on along the minus strand of DAOVOC010000016.1, from coordinate 7,940 downwards.
AATCCAAACGAGGTTTTGCCAACAATCCGATCTCGATGCATACACGAAACAATCGAAGGCAAAGCTCATAGCATAAACGGCAAAGAAATAATTGATGCGTTTACCACAGAACTCAAGTCACTCTCACTTCATAACTTTTCACAACTTCTCAGATCACTTGAAATAGACCATATCCAAAGCCGAACCATTTTTGACCAGCTCATGCGCATATTTTTGTCGTTATATAAAAAAGCTGTAAAAGAAGTATCTGTGAAAGCCTACTTTTATGAGGCAACCCTAGCATTAATAAAAGATGCACAAAAGCGGCCACCTCTACCAGGAAGTCACGAATTGTTTTGGAAATCACTTTATCTATCTTTTGTTGTCATCAGAAAAAAGTATAAAAACTTATGATTTGGCGCTACCTGCGGCCGCTTTTATTAATTCAGGCCATCGCAACACTTACCTCATTCCCATTCCTTGTCATTTGGGGACTTCCACTCTCGCGCATGACAATTATTGGAAACATAATTTTCGCGCCTGTTCTGACCCTTTTTCTTATCAACTCAACACTTATTTTTTTCACTCAACTTCTTTCCATTCCCAATCAGGCACTTTGCTGGTCACTGGAAAAAATAAGCACCCTATGGCTCCAAACTCTTTCTATGGGGCAAAAAACCTGGCTCATGCCAGTATCGCTCTGGAGTGCAGGATTGCTTGCCGTTATTATTGGCATATTTATAGTTTTGGCTTTCAAACAAAAAAAAGTTCAAATAACAACTTTTCTACTTTTGACAACATTTTCCATCTACCTTTTCCCAGCCTGGACATTAGACATTGCAAGCGATGATCTTGTTAGAGTCCACAAAGACAAAGGAACCCTAACAATAAAGCCTTCACAAAATGGCATTCGAATTTATGAATCGTTCTTTTTTTCCAAATATCCACAAGCCGAAAAAATGATCTGTTTTGAGCTAAAACCACTTTTGGCACGCAAATTCGGCACAACAACTATTGATTCAATTAAAATAAAATCTGCATCAATCCGCACTTTGCAAGCCTGCACATTTCTTTGTCAGCTATGCATAGTCAAAAAAATAACCATTCCAAAAGGCATGCCAATAACCTACAAAGACAAAAAACAACAACAATCGTTCCAACAATCACTCGATGAATTAGAAAAAACCGCTAAACAATACGCAACACATCTTAAAAAGCGTTAAATTATTGTATTTTGCTACGTTTTCAACCTTACAAATTAGGGCTTTTGTACTCTCCCCTGCTTCATGGTTAAATAACACTGTGATTGTGACTAAAATAACGTTTTAAACGATTGTTTTAAGCCACGATTTTAATAGGAAAACCACATAATTGGAGGTTGTGGAATATGAATAAGACAATAAAAACACTCTTTTCAACGCTCTTGGTCCTTACAACCAGTGTTTTCGCTGATGAAGTTGCCAAATTTACGCAAAAAGAACTCACGCAAGTTTATCGCCAATGCTCACTTTCAAACACAAACAGCGTAACAAGGCGAAAAACTGCAGAAAAATTTATTGCAAAGGCCGAAAAAACCACCTTTGAATGCGAAAAGCTTTCTATCGTGGAAGGTAAAAAAGGCTACAAAAAGCGGTCTGTAGAAGTTAAAACGCAAGCAAAAGCGCTAAAACTGATGTGCGAAGACACGAAGCGCAACGAAAAGCTCGAAACCGGCCGGTGTACAAACATCGAAAAACATTTTGCACAACACAACAACGTGATCGACTTTATGCAACTTGGAATAATTTCAAGCACGCTTCGCGGAATTGGAAGCGCTGCTTCAGGAACTGGCTCATTTCTTGCACACAACAAGCGTGCCGCAATAGAAACGCTTGCGATAGCAGCGGCATTAGGCCTTGGCTACGCTGCAAAGGCAACCAACTTTGGAAGTAAGTTGTTTGAAACAGCAGAGTAACCACTGAAAAAACATTTTTATAAAAACTCATATGCCTCGGTAGCTTCAATCTACCGGGGCCTTTTTCTTTTGTAACCATTGCGCCAACCTTTCTATTTGAATTATTATCATTATATAAACTTCATAGTTTTAGACTATCTAGTTAAGGGAAGAACAAATGAGAGTCTTAACCAAAGCAATATTTCTGACATTGTTATTTTCACAATGTGCATGGTTCGCTGAAGGTGTCAAAAAAATTACCGATGTACTCGACCCCGCATGGAAAGTGCAACAACTTGAAAACGCACGAAACCTTCCAAAAAACAAAGCCCTAACTCTTAAACAAAAAATAGACAATCACCTGGAAGTGCTAAAAAAAGTTCTCAGTGAAAACCAAATGAAAGAAATAGCAGGAATTGCTATAACTGAATTAGATAAGATAAAGAAAAATTTTTCTAAAAAGGTTCATGATGTTAATAAGTTCCCTTTCTTCCCAGGAATTATTCTAGACATCAATAAAGTAATAACTCCCAAACTCCAAGACATGGTCGCAAAAAAGCATGGAAAAGATTTTTATAACAAGGTACGCCACTTATCTTCATCATCAGACCCAAGTCCAATCACGACTTTTCTTGTTGGGGGTAAACAAGTTGCAGCTGTTGCTCTTAACACATTTTCTGACCGTACAATGATGATCACTAATCCTGATGATATTGGAAAAAAACTGTTAAAAGAAGCTCTAGAAATAAAAGAAACTAGCAAAATGAGCATGAAGGAATTAGAAAGCAAATTTGAAAAAATACAAAGAATTATTGAAGAAAATGAAACTCCTAGTTTTTGGAAACGCATAACTACAGGTGAAACAGAACGACAAAGAAATATCACGGCTGGAAATCTTAAGCTTGCAAGAATATATCAAGCTAAAGCTTTTAAAGAAAAAACTAAGCCAAAACCTACAAGACAACCAAAAACAAAAAGAATACCCGTAGGAATGTCACCAGCTGAAAAAGCTCACTGGCAAAAAGCCCAAGACCCAAGGACTAAAGCAACTAGAAGACATAAGTAAAACCGCTAATCTAAAAATTTACAGAAAAGGCCCTGGGCGCTTGTCTCATGGCCTTTTCATTTTAAAAGTATAATTATTTTATCATATGTCACTCCGGGCTTTGACCCGAAGTCCAGAGAAGCTTTTCTAACAAAAACAATATTGAACTCTAATTTAATACGTCACAGTTTTTACAAAGCTTTTAACATCGCATTCACTTTTAATTAAATTATTAACAGCTTGGCAAATCGGCAATGACAATTTACCAGTTGCAGAACAACCGTTGTCAGCTGGATTCCGGGTCAAGCCCGGAATGACATTATGATTCTTTTTTTGAGTTCCAATTTTATTTGCTAAAGCTACAACTGATGGCGCCGAATTAATTCCTTCTGGAAGTGCTGGAAACTTTTTTTCTATATCTGCAACAGAAACGCACTGCCCAAGCATTTTGCCCGCCCGAAAATTTCTCGACTGCTCGTTTGTTGCCGTCAAAATAAGATCTCCAACACCTGGATAGCTGTAAATTGTTTCAATTTTGCCGCCCAGGGCTTGTGACACTTTGCACATCTCTTCCAGCCCTCGCGTAATAATACAGGCAATGGTACTTTCGGAAAGTCCGGCTCCGCAGGCAATTCCCACCGCAAGAGCAATAACATTTTTTAATGCCCCAGCAACTTGAACGCCAACAACATCTTCTGAACAACCAACGCGAAACATGTCATTGGCAAAAATGGCGCTTAATTGGCTGCAAAAAGATTTGTCGGCAGAAGCTATAGTTGTGGCAGAAAAACCACCGATTGCAACGTCATGGGCAAAATTTGGGCCACCTAGCACTGCTGCACGGCAACCTTTACCAAAGATTTCTTTAACAATATCGATCGGCAAAAAAAGCGTTTTCTCTTCTATGCCCTTGCTGGTCGCAACAAAGCGGTGGTTTTTATTAATAAATGGCTTGGCCTGCAACAAAACTTTTCTTAAAAATTTTACTGGAATCACTTCAATAAGAATTTCTGAATGCTGGCACGCTTCTTGTAAATCAGACGTCGCCTTAAGGTTTGTGGGCAATTCAACGCCAGGAAGATAACACTCATTTTTATTATTCTCGTTAATATCTGCGCATACTTTCTTTTCAAACGACCAAAGCAGAACATCATTGCCATTTTTTGCAAGAAGCGTTGCTAGGGCTGTTCCCCAGGCGCCAGCACCAAGAACCGTTATGTTTCCCATTACTCCCCTTTCTAAACAATGAATTAACCTATAATTTGCCACCCCGGGCTTTGACCCGGGGTCCAGCTTCACCTTAAAAAAAATAATCTTTGAAATCAAATACATACCCTGTGTAAGAAAAGTCCTTCTGGATTGCCTACAGGTATTCGGCTTATTTCCAAATCAAGTCCGGAATAACATTTATGAAAATTTTATACACCAAAATTACGTTGTTCTCCTTTGAACTTCGAGCAGATGCACTCGTCAACGATTTCTGGCGTAATGTCTGGCCAGTAACAATCAAGGAATGCAAGTTCGCTATATGCAGCTTGATAAAGGAGATAATTACTTAAACGTGAATGCTTACCTGTACGAATAATAAGATCTGGTGGTGGCATATCTCCAGTCCAAAGCTCATTACCAAATGTTAATTCATCAATGTTTTCTTCTTTTAAAAGTCCATTTTTTACTTTTTTGACAATATTTTTAGCAGCGGCAACAATTTCCTGCCTACCGCCATAACAAAACATAAAGTTAATCTGCAGCTTGGCAAAGCCTTCTGTGCTTTTTTCGATATCCTCGATTGTTGCCAAAGCTTCCTGTGGAAAAAGACTTCTGTCACCAACAAATTTAATTTTCACTTCATTTTTGATTAATTCTTTACTCCATTTTCCAAAAACTTTTGGAAACAGCTTCCATATGGCCTTTTTCTCTTTTTCTGATCGTTTAAGATTTTCTAGAGAAAAAGTATAAAGAGTTAGGTACTTTATCCCTGTCTGGCCACAATATTCAGCCAAACTGCGAATTGGCTCAACACCCTTTTCGTGTCCCATCTCTGGAGGCAGCCCACGTTCTTTGGCCCAACGGCGGTTTCCATCCATAATACAGGCCAAATGTTTGATGCCAGAAGACTGATAGGAACGCTTTGTATGACTTTTTTCAAAAAACCTACAACAACGCAGCGAAATCAAAAACCCTGTAATCCGCTCATGCCAAACAACTCCTGCAACGATACCGCCAAGAACTGCAAAAACTAGTGAAATACGCATAATTTGCGTGCGAGACATAGCCACCACCCCATGATGATACAAACTGCTTGGACGAAAAGAACCAATCAAAGCAGAATTTAGGTTATCGCAAACCCTCTAACTTTCAAGAAAAAATACTCACTGAACAAATATGACAAAAATCCACAAAAATCGTATTTTTTGGGCATTTTTTACCTCAGTATTTTTGCCTATTTGCACAATATGCGGTTTAAAGGTAAATTCAATGTTTACTGCCAATCTAATAATAAAAAGAAAAGAGCCTATTGTAGGTCGGTTTTACAAAATTGGGACAAATAAAAAGGAAATTTATTATGAAATCAATAAAAAATACAATCAATGCCATCATCTTTGATATGGATGGCACCATCATTCAATCTGAACATCTATGGCTAGACGCCACAAAGCAATTACTAATAAACCATGGCATAACCAAATGGAATGCAAAACAAGAAGAATTTCTCGACAATCTTTCTGGCATTGGCCTGACACCATGCGTTGTAAAAATGAAAAAAGAATTTATGCTGCAAGCATCGGTAGAAAAGCTTGTTAAAGAAACAAAAGATTTGGCAATCGCCTCATTTGAAGACCAGGTTACCATGATTGAAGGCTTTGCTCCGTTTCATGCTAAATTGCGCGAAAAAGGTATCAAAAGCAGTATCGCTACCAACGCTGACCAAAAATCGTTGAATGTACTTTCAAAAATGTTTAAATTCGACACATTTTTTGGCTCTCACCTCTACTGTGTTGAGCATGTAGAAAAACCAAAGCCAGATCCTGCAATATTCTTGCACGCAGCAAATCAGCTTGGCGTAAAACCATCTGAATGTGTTGTATTTGAAGATTCAGTATTTGGATTTCGCGCAGCCAAAGCCGCTGGCATGAGATGCATTGGCGTAGAAAATAGCCAAAACAAACATCTTTTATCAGAATATACCAATGCTTCATTTTCAACATATCACGACGCTATGGAAGCTTTAACAAAGTTATAATCACTTTTGATTAATCTAGCATAGCCAATTTCCTGGGCCATTCCGGGCTAAATCCGGAATCTAGTAGTAGACAGGGTTTGTAAAAAAATTTTATAATTTCTAAAAAATCTTTCTCTGGCCTAATCCCCACACAAACCATGACTATTCTCGCGATTAAAATGCCACTAGATCCCGGGGCAAAGCCCTGGATGACAAATAAAGTAAAGAACCAAGACAAATTATGAATATAAGATGGCAACAAAAACTATGCTTAAAACTCATTAAAAGCGGCTCTTTTAACCGCTTTTCGCATCATCCACGCCTACCTTTTGTGGCTTTTTCTAGAATAAGCCAAACTAAAACATCAATAACTAAGAAAAGTGCGATTAACAAAGGGAAAGCTGTGATTTTACGTCGCTTATTTTTTCTATTCATTGCAGTAATTCTGCCAAACGCTCAAAGCTTTGCAGTGATTTGTGCTTTAACAACACTTAAAAATGAAAAAAACGATAGCCAGATTCACTTACTTCACGACCTTCATTTAGAAAATGAAAAAATACTTGCAAAAAAGCTAAACTACCACCCTTACTATGAAAAAACATCTGCACCTACACAGTATTTAGAAATAATTAAGGAAGTTTCTGAAAAACAAAAAGATACTTTGAAAGAAATACACAATGCTAACTCAAACATATATTTTCTTGTTGAAAACCTAAAATTTCACGAAGACCCAAGTAAATTGCTGACATTCATAAAACGGTTTATTCACTATGACAATTTTTTCAACATCAACACCTTGAGAATATCCTTTTTCACAGAACTTTTTAAATATCAAGACGAATATCTTTTACCAGGAACTAATGCATACAACGCATTACACCGATGTTATCAAAATTATCTTGATAAGATTGCCAAAATAAAAAAACCCACAATTTCACAAAAACTCTTGGAGAAGCTAGAAGAAATTAAAACAGGAGTTGAAACACAACGCCAAGAAGCCTTCAACTACTTTGGCAATTATTCAACGATTACAGACATCTATAAAACAATTAGCAGATTTCAAAACACGGCTTATAAACTAGGAATTGGCTATGGCCCTGAACTTGAAATATTAGAAAAAATATTAGAAAAACGCAATTCCAAATTTATTGTTATGACAGGAGCTATCCACTGCGACCGCTTAATCAAACTTCTAGGATATGAAGGATTCGAAAAAACAAACTCAATCAATATGAATGATCAAATGGTAAAAATAAAAGATCAAATGGCCAGATACTCCGATCTCATTAGTGTAACTGAATCAGACTTCTTAACACCTGAGCAAATTCAAAATGCAATAATGCCAGGCTGTGCTTAATTTCACTAAAGCACTCTACAAATAACGATTGCAGAAATAGATGCTGGCCGCAATTTTAAAAGCGGCTTTACTGCAGCCCTGAGAGTTTCACCCGTTGTACACAAATCATCAACAAGAATTAGATGTTTATCTTTAAAGCATTCGCTACTTAATGCCTCAAACTCAATTTTTAAACCAAACGCATCTTTAACATTATCTACACGCTTCTTTTTGGGTAAAAGCGACTGAAATGCTGTTCGCTTCGCCCGAATAATCAGTTCACTAACCGGAATATCAAATCGCTTACTATACACATCAGCCATAACACGCGCCTGATTAAAACCGCGAGAAGCAAGCCGACTCCAATGCAATGGCATAGGCACTAAAATAGATTTCTTGTTTCTTTCTTTTTCGTTAAAAAGTG
>DAOVOC010000097.1 GCA_030629865.1 bacterium | reverse complement strand
TTCGACCAATGATTGCTTGAGAGTTAGTTGGGCAAATGGCTTTGAAAAATCCAGGGTATGCTCTCCAAAAGGAATTTTCATATTTTCAGAGACATTTCTAGCTGCACGGCGTATCAACTCTTCAGTATAAGTAATACCAATTTTGTAGTCACCATGGGCCATATAAAATTCGAGCATTGTAAATTCGGGGTTGTGCTTTGTCGAGACACCTTCATTTCTAAAATTACGATTAATTTCGAAAACTCGCTCAAAGCCGCCTATAACGAGACGTTTTAGGTAAAGCTCTGGCGCAATGCGCATGTACAAGTCGATATCATAAGCATTGTGATGGGTAACAAATGGCGTTGCTGTTGCCCCGCCAGGAATTGTTTGCAGCATAGGTGTTTCGACTTCAAGAAAATCTTTTTCATGCAAAAAATTCCTAATGCTTTGTACAATTTTTGAACGTGCAATAAAGCGCTCTTTACTTTCAGGATTACTTATAAGGTCCAGGTAGCGCTGCCTGTAGCGTTGTTCAGTGTCTGTTAATCCGTGGTGTTTTTCGGGGAGTGGGTGAAGGCATTTGGAAAGCAAAGTCCAGTCTTGAACTTTGATAGTTGGCTCACCGGTTTTGGTTAAAAAGAGGGTGCCTTTAACCCAAATAATATCGCCGACATCAAGAAATTTTTGCAACTGGTCAAAAGCTTTTGCGCCGAGTGTGTCGCGTTTAAAATAAACCTGAAGTGTTCCAGTTACATCCTGAAGGTTGCAGAACATAGTTTTGCCGTGGCCGCGCTTGGCCATTGTTCTGCCTGAAAATGTAAATTGCTTGGAGGTTTCTTCGCCAGACGAAAGTTTTGTTCCAATTTGCCGAAGTTCAAGAGCTTTGTGTGAGACTGGTTTAAATTGAGGCCACGCTTTGATGCCAGATTCTTTAAGTTGAGCAACTTTGGATACACGGATTTCGTGTTCTTTAGAAAGATCATCTTGGATAGTCGTGCGCGATTCCTCTGGTCCGCTCATGAGAAAGTTCCTCTTGATACGACATTTTTGAAAATATTTATCACTAAGCCAGAGCATAATCTAGATAAGGGCAAACGTCTATGAGCGTTAATAGCTTTTATAGATCTGTTGGTGATTCATTAAATTCAAAGTCTCCATTTTTTTTAAATTCAAAGATTCCTTCATGATTAAATTGGCTTAGTTTTGGGACTAATGCTCCTAGTCGAGGATCTCCGCATAGCTCCATATGTGTAGGATTTCCATAACCACACCATCCTTTTCGTTTCATTTTTACACGAAAGTTAATTTGGTTTTCCGTTTCCTGGTTGCCTACAAGCATTGCAACCATATCTCCTTCTGAATAAAAACACTTAATGCTTTGGATAATGTCTTTGTTTGGTGTAAACACTCCACGGACAAATGGAGTTCCAATGGTAACAACTTGTTCAATCTTTAAGAGATCAGCGTTTTTTTTAAGGACACTTTGTTTGTAGTTTTGAACCAGTTTGTGGCAAAGTTCCCACACTTTAATTATATCATCAAAAGCTGTTTCTAGAGCATCGTCACAATTGCACCATTCTTCTAGGCAACATGCGTATAGTCCACAGCAAAATTGATTGCATTTGCTTAAAAAATTAAAGAGCTTCCCTTTGGTAGTTGGTCCATTTAGCCGTCCCTGTACGATATGCAGCATTGGTGTAAGAATAGTTGCTATCCCGTCTGGAGTTATTAAATCCTGGTTGTTGGATTCGCCCAGTAATTGGCTTGCTCCATAAATAACGTGTCCACCAAAGCTTGTAGCAACCACCTTTATAGAGGTGTTTTCTTTAGAAAAGTTATTAATAATTTGGAGAGCTAATTCGTAAGCTCCAATTATGCGTTGAATCATTTTTGCACCACTAAAGACACTGGGGTCAGTATCATTTAATGTTTCTTTAATTATAGTGTATTCATATGACTCATTGTTGATCATTTCTAGAAGTGCTCTTGTTCTAGTTTCTACAAATTCTTTTTCGTGCCATGGATGACAAACTATTAATTCGCCTTGAGCAGCGGTACTTTGTATAGATTTGAAAAATTCACCACCAGGCTTATAGGCATCGATGCCAGCGCCGACGCCTGGAATTATGTACCAAATTGGTGATACCGTAGGCATGAAACAAAAAAACGCTGTTAAAAATATCGTTAATAATTTATGCATCTAATAACCTCCAGGTTTTTCCATAGGAAATTAGTGAGTAAAAATAAGTTGCGATATGTAATATATTAATTTTTACTATGTGCGGGATATTTTTTGAGAAAAATTAGTTGATCTAAGAGAAAAAGGCCTCTGGAAAATCGGAGGCCTTTTTTTATCTAAATTTTAGAAACATTTTTGATCAGAATGCTTCGAAGCGAATAACCGTGTGAGGTTGTCTATGCCCTTTTTTTACACGGTACTTTTTGCGCTTTTTCATTTTAAAAACGACTAACTTGGTGCCGCGGTCCTGCTTGACGATGTTCGCCTTGAGGGTAAAACCTTCAACATGTGGCGTTCCAAACTCGTACTGGTCCTCGCCTTTTTTGACAAACAGAACTTCGTTGAATTCAAGTTTGTCGCCAGCTTCGCCTTCAAGTTTTTCTACGGCTAGGGTTCTGCCAGGAACGGCTTGGTATTGTTTACCGCCAGTCTGGAAAATCACGTATTGCCCAGTATCGTTCACGATTTTTGTATCTTTTACTTCAGCGTCTGAATTAGTGGTCATAGCTCCATGCCTCTTAAATTCGAGTTCTATTGTCGTTTATTATGTCCCAGCACATAGTGTGACCTTGGGCAACTACACTACGAAATTGTAGCAGACCGATTAAATGTGTCCAGGTTTGTACGTCAAAACCCTTTTTTTAAAAGGGAAGATCGTCTTCGAATGTGACTTCCTTTTCTGGCCCAGCTTGAGCTGGAGCCTTTTTGGCTTTTGGCTTGCTTTCCATAGTTGAAGATGC
>DAOVOC010000090.1 GCA_030629865.1 bacterium | reverse complement strand
CGAACAACTCTTTTATTTGCAAAGCAGAGCCATTGCGCCACAAGAAGCATACTCAATGATTGTAAATGGTTTTATCGAACCTTTTGTAAAACAACTTCCGCTAGAATATGCCGTTGAAATAAACCACCTCTTGGAAACAGAACTTGAGGGAAATGCCGGATGAAAACATTGGCATTAACATTTTCTGGCCAAAATCAGGAACCGATAAGCTTGGCTACAAAACTTCAAAAAATAATTATGGAAGATACATCGGAAAACTCAATTAACATCCACCTCATCATAAAAAAAAACAGCACCATTATTATTAAAGACGATCTAATTTCTGTTGGCATTCATGCGTGCAATATCACTGCAACACTTCATAAAAATTCAACCCTCTTTTTAGAAGCTCGTTTTTTATGCCCAAGTTTAATTAAAAAAACAGAATGTGGTTGTTGCCACCTAGCCATAGATAATCATCACAATGTTGTTAGAAACTTATCGTTTGATTTAAGAGAGCCTGGGGCAAGAGTAAATTCATGCATTCGTTTTGCTGGTGGGAAAAACAGAACATTCAACTTAAACGTCATCCACAATCATAATGCTGAGGGTACACACAGCATTATTTCAACAAAAAATGTACTGGATGAAAATTCTCAACTCACATGCTCACTTTTAACAACCGCAAAAGCTGAAGCTAAAAACTCAACAACGAACCAGGTAAATAAAAATTTGGTTCTAGACAGAAACGTAAAAATTAATACATCCCCAAATCTGAAAATTGAAACAAATGTGGTCAAATGCTCGCATAGTTCAGCAACCAGTCCACTGGAAAAAGAAATACTGTTTTATCTACAAAGTCGTGGGCTTTCTCAAGAACAAGCAAAAGAATCTTTAATTTCTGCTTATTTGGTGTAAAAAACAAATAATATTAAAAACAATTAGACAAGTTGAATCAGTTTGTCTATTATCGCACTCCAGCTTCAGCTTTATTTCACTTAACCAAAAGGCACCTAATGAAAAGTTTATCTCTTTTTTTATTGATCGGAGCAATGGCTTCCTCTCTTTCAAATATTTCTTCAATGAGTGGCTCGCTAAAACCTGATAACAAAGCCTTTGATAAAAAAGCACCACAAGGAAGATCTTCTAACCACTCAAAGCACCCAAACCAGACAAATCGCTCATGTAGCATGATTATTCAACAACAACCTCTTCTAAATGACACATGTCCAATATGTATAGAACCATTTAGCGATACAGATACTCCTATAGAAAACTATAGATTTTTATGCGAACACAAAACCCATAACCACTGCTTAAAAGAACTTGTTAATAATAATCTAACTTTCCAACTTGCAGGCTTGATCGCTACCAAAGAAATGCCAAAAGCATATGACAATATAATACTCCCTAAAAACACATCCGACCGTGAAACGGCTCTCAAAGAGCTCGGGGAACACGATATAACCTATTACAACACGCAAAATTTTGAACCGTTTGAAAACTGGTTAAAAAAATGGTGCTTACTTCCAACGATTTATAAAATTGCAAAAAAATTAGGAATAAAACCACGATGCCCATTTTGCAGAACAAATATTGTAGAAGATGATAGGGCAGGATTTGATCCTACTAAAGAATTAAATTTTGAAGAAATGTAGGTCTAATTTACCCTTTCAATACAACTTGCTACTGAAAGAAAAAATGAAAGATAGCAATTTTATATTACTTACAATGTTGTTTCTTCTAAACTGCACAACAGTTTTTACAATGAACATTAAACCAAAATCAAACAAATGCACACTTTGTTTCAGGAAAACGACTGTGGTTAACCCTGTCAGAAAAATATTTGAATGTGACCACATCAAGGTTCATGTAATAAGATGTCTCAAAACTTGGTTATACACAACAAGAAAAGTCTCTATAAATGATTGGTTTTTCCATCCAGACCGTCCAAAAGAACAAAACCTTAAAAATACATTTCTACCGCTACTAAAACATTATAACCTAAAAATTTTTGAGTCATTTTTACAAATCTGCCTTTATGACCCTACAAGAGAAATAATGTTTTTCAATATTGAAAAACTCACTAATTGGTTAAACCAATATTACACAGAAGATATTGCTGAATATTTTGCAAACCATAATGATTTTTTCAAAGCAAGATGCTATGAATGTGGCGCCAGAGAATCTTTAACTTCTACTTATTTGGTATAAAAAACAAATAACATTAAAAACAATTATCCAGAAGAATTCCAAAAAGAATCTACATTTATGAAATGTTCACGATACAATACACAATTTAATTCTTCAAAACATCAATCTAACCTTCCAAACAGAAACTGTGGGCATTCAGTTAATGATGTTTTCGAAGTTGGGATTTGTAACAACTGTTTTTTACAATTACCATCCTGCCCCGCGTGCCCATGCAATTACACTTTATGACTTTCTTAACATTATTGTCGCCACAACGCAGCATGACTCATGAGATAAAGAAATTATTGTTTCAAGATCAAAATTAAAGCCTAAATTAAACTTTAATAAGGGCTCGCTTCGCGGGCCCTTTTCCACATAAATATTTCTGCAAAGCTTTAGAAAAACAATTTTTTTTAAATTCTCTTGCTGCGGCAAGCTGCATAGTGCTTTAAAAAAAGCTTCTTTGACCGCAAAGCGTGATGCCAAAAATTGCGCTGCTCGCTCAAGAACTTTGCGTTGCGGACCAGAGGCTGCTAATATTTTTTTGTACTCAATAATTTCTTGTGGTGCAAAAACTTTGGAAAGTTTTTGCTCTGAATAACTGCTCCAATGGGAAAATCTCTCTACATGAACAATGTCTACACCAATACTTTGATATGCCATTTATCGATCAATCTTCTTGTCCATAGAACGATACATAATCGCTTCTCGTACATGCTTGGGCTGGATTTTATCAGTTTCGTCAAAGTCGGCAATCGTACGCGCAACTTTTAAAATCTTATGAAAAGAACGAGCGCTAAGTTTAAGCCTATCAAAAGCTAGTTTTAAAATATTTGCCGCATCATCTTGAAGCACACAAAACTCTTCGATCTGTGTCGAAGATAAAGTTGCATTAGAAATATTGCCCTGGCGCTTTTGTCTAAACAAGGTTGACTGTTCAACTTCTGCACGCATTTCCAGCGAACCTCGCGATTCTTTTTTTTCAGAAGTTAATTCATCGTATTTGACTGCAGCAACATGAACATGTAAATCGATCCTGTCCAGCAAGGGACCGGAAAGCTTGCTTAAATAACGCGAAATTTGACCTTCAGAACACATACACTTGTGCGTTGCATCACCATAAAAACCGCATGGACATGGATTTAAGGCAGCAACAAGTAAAAACTTAGAAGGATAACGAACAGAAACGCTAACGCGAGCAATGTCCACACTGCCACTCTCGATTGGCTGGCGAAGCGCTTCGATTGTAGGACGTTGAAATTCTGTAAACTCATCTAAAAAAAGTACTCCGTTGTGCGCCAAACTAATTTCCCCTGGACGAGGATTGCTTCCTCCACCAACAAGACCAGCTTGAGATACTGAATGATGAGGGTTT
>DAOVOC010000101.1 GCA_030629865.1 bacterium | reverse complement strand
GCATAAAGCGGTTCATATGCGATGCAAAGATTATATTGGTGAGCTGATGATAGTTTGTTAAGTGTTTCGATTATTATTTTAACTTGATTAGACAAAACTTCTTTTCCACGATTGTCTTGTTTTTCGATAGAGTTTTCTCCGATGCACACAATTGGTGTAATCCCATGGATTAGTAGTTGGATGGTTTTGTATGCGACTTGTAGGTTGGATTCTTTGTGAGCTCGTCGTCCTTCACTGTGTCCAACGATAACATGTGTACAGCCTATTTCAGCGAGGCAAGCTGCTGATATTTGTCCTGTAAATGAGCCAATTGCACGTGTTGAACAATTTTGCGCCCCAACTGAGAGATGAGTATTGTCTGGATTTGAGGCAATAATATTTGTGATTGAAATGAGGCTTAAAAATGTTGGACAAAGAATAACATGAGTATTTGACTGTTTTGCTAGGTGAGCTAGTTGTTTATGATGTTTTTTTACAAAATTTATTTCTTCTGAAGGCCGAAGATTCATTTTCCAATTTGCTACAAGAAGGCGTTGCAAATCCATGAAAGGCCCTTCCGTTGGGGTTTTGCTCAGTATTTGTTTCTGAAGCCTTCTAACAATATGACAAAACAGAGAACTTAGTCTACTTGACGAAGTAAGATTTTTACGTAACATCTCCCGACATAGGATGTTACTTTCAGATGGGCATTTTCAGCAGGTTGAAAAGGGTGGTTGGTGTTGTTTAAGCGCCCAATGGGTTACGTATTGATATTTATTTTTGCTGTTGTTTCGTTCCAAAAAATTTATGGAGAGAGGCCTGCTAATCGCAATTTGCCGTTTGCGCGGGAGGTTTTTAGAAGTTCAAAACACAATGGAATGGATTGCTCTGTTTTTTTCACGCGAGCTTCATCTACATATGAGGCTTTGGATGGTAGGGAAACGGTTACTCATCCGTGGGGGGGGTACAATTTTAAAGATGCAATAGCTTCGTATCAGAAATATCGAAGTGATCTTGGTTTAAGTTTTACAAATCCAATTCAGGCTCTTCAGGGATCTGATATTTACAACGACAAAGACATTCCATTTGACGTTTTGTCTAACCAAAGAGTTTTTGGTTTGAATTTTTCGTACTATAAAATGTTTGAAGGAGCTTTGTCCAAGGCAACATCTGGAATTTCTATGCCAAAAGGGGCTCGTGGGTTTTTAAGCGATGTAGAATTATACATAGGAGCAGAGGTTCCTGTGATGCACGCGAGCTCAAATGCTCATTATGCATTGAATCTTACTTCATATAGTCTTGATTCTGTTGTTCGAAATATGTCTGTGAGGGATCGCGCATATGTTGATGAGGCTCGACGTTATTTTCAGCAAGATGATCTTGGTTTATCTTCGAACACGTGGTCTGCGACGGGATTTGGAGACTTTCATGCATACATAGGACTTGGCAAAAAGTTTAATCACAAATGTCGTTTTAGGAGTATGGATTTTAGTGCTGTTATAGGTGTGACAATTCCAACGTGTGAAAAGTTTAACATTGATCGCCCTCTATCATTTTCTTTTGGGAGTGAAGGAGTGACAACACATTTGGATTTGCTTGCTGAATTGGAATTAAAGCAGGGCTGGCGGACAGGATGTTCATTGGGAATTACTAGTGGCTACACTTCTACAGAAGAGCGGCGTGTTCCTGTGTCGAGTGAGCCACATATGCTTAGTCCGTTGAAATTTTCGCCGCGTGTCAAAACTGGTTTTACCATTGCAACAATGCCGTATTTTACATATGAAAACATCAGGCCAGGCTTTCATGCTACTGTGCGGTATACGCATGTTTGGCACGGGGAAGACGGATGGTATGACGAGCGGGAGAACCCGATGGTGCGATCAGTTTTTAATAGAAGTGAGGCTGGACAGGCAGAGGCCATGGCAAAGTTAGAAAATTGGACATCTTGGTCAGCAGCATTTTTAAACCTTTCTTTGGTATATGATCCAGGACAATTGTCTGGAAAATGGTTATCTTATCCGTTGTTATGGGTATCTTATGATTATCCATTTAACAGTGATAGTGTTGTAAGAAATCGGCGGCTTGCTGTTGGCGTGACGTTACGTTTTTAGGGCTCGGGAGGCCTGCGATGAGATTTTTTCCTGCCCGTTTATTTAATTTTTTTTCAAGTGATCTTGCTATAGATTTAGGAACAGCAAATACCGTAATTTATGCACGTGGTCGTGGCATTGTTTTAGATCAACCTTCAGTTGTTGCGGTCAAAAGAAGTTCTGGTATTGTCATTGCTGCTGGAGATCGTGCGAAAGACATGCTTGGACGTACTCCTGACTCAATTATTGCGTGTAGGCCTCTGCGGGATGGAGTTATTGCAGATTTTGAGTTTACAGAGCATCTTCTTCGTTCATTTATACGTCAGGCACACAATAATCGTGCTACTTTGATTAGTCCCAGAATGGTTGTTGGTGTGCCTTCTGGCATTACACAGGTTGAGCATCGTGCTATAAAAGATTCAGCAAAACAAGCTGGAGCTAGTGAAGTTTTTACAATAATGGAGCCTATGGCTGCAGCGCCACTACTTCTCAATCGCCAAATTTCTGGGGTGATAACGCCACTCTTTTCCAGAGCACCTAGGAACTGATAAACATCACGACCGGCTAAGACCTGAATCAAAGCCGT
>DAOVOC010000088.1 GCA_030629865.1 bacterium | reverse complement strand
ATCTTTTTGGCCATCAGATAAAATATTCACCTTTGCCTCAAAATCACGCACATGCTGCAAAAGCTGTTGTAATCGAGAAACAACTTGTCTTTGAAAAACTGAACTTAATATGGTTGCTGGAGTTTTTCCGAATTCCTCATCAACGAATGCAATATCATTTTTTTTATTCAGCCCTTTTTTACCTTCCGGCATAACATTCGGCTTGCTCGCCTGGCTCTTAATATTTCCTGGCAATGCCCCTCGTGCTTCGGCTGACCCATTTTGAGCATATTCTCTTAACTTAAGTTCGGCATGCAAAGTTAGATCTTTTATAACTCTTTCAGATCGACCAATAGTCTCACCAATTACTCGATAAAAACCGTCAAGCTTATGATCTATATCCCGATGTTTTTTAACTCGCTGATCAAAAATGCTTTGTGACTGCTCTAAAGCACCATTTAATTTTTGAAGCAAAACGCCAGCTTCGTTGAAAATCTTTTTTCTATCTTTCCACGAAACATCTGTGGAACTGCCAACAGTGTCTTCGATCATCATAACAACATCAACAGGTGGTCCTGCTTTTACAGGCACCTTTGCTGAAGGCGGCGCCATAGCTGGCTTAACAGGAGGGTTTACCCCAACTTGAGGCGGTGCAGACTTGGAGCTAATTCTTGATGGTACAGTTTTCGACAAAGCCAATCTCGCAGCAGGTTTGGGCGGCAAGGGTCGACGTGATTTTGCAACACGCTTTGATGGTTGGAATTTTGAAGAAGGACCAACTGGACCCCTGGCTGAAGGAAACAGCGGAAGCGACTGTCCAAAACAGTTGTAATTTAATAAAACAACACAACATAAAATCCATTTAAACATCTACTTTCTCCATGCTATTCAAAATAAAAAACACGTAATTGGATCGTAGCAATCACGCTAATAGCAAGGCAACTCATCAACAGATCAACGATAAAGCTAGTCAAAGATAATGGACAGATACTTATTCAAATCCCCAAAGAAAAATTCGTTTGTACCATGGTCTTTTTGCTTTTGTGGTTTTCTCGCCACCTTCAGCTTGAACAACAACCCGCTTAGGTCTTAACGCATCATCAAGTTTTGCACGCATGCCATCACTTTCACACCTAACAGAGCTTAGTTGGTCTTGTATTTTTTTCACTTGTGTTTCTAGCGTACCCACCAATGAATTAAAATCACTCGCAGCTGTTTTTTCCACGTAGTTTCCAATAGCATTTACCCGCTCATACATACCTTTAACTTCGTAATATTTCTGTCGAGCTTTTTCGTGATCAACTATCGAAAACATTAATGCAACAGTTTTATTTGCTTCAACTTTCTCTTTATCAGCCGCCTTTATGTAACCATCAATAGCTTCAATTCGCACAGCTACAGACGTATCCAAATCTGCAACCGATTCAATATCAAGTTTAATCTGCTCAAGATCGTCCTTATATTTCGCGGCTTTTTCTTCTATTTCGTAAAGCTGAAACTTGATATCTTCACCAACATCACGAAATCCTCTAGTCATATCCATCAAGCGATCAACCTGATCTTTTACCTGATGTTCAATACTTTCCAGCAGCGCTGTTAAATTTCCACGCCTAACACCTGCATCACGATAGAAATCGTCAAGGAGATTGTCAGCTTTTTCAAATTTGCCGTTATAGATTGATTTTCGATTTTCGTGTATTTTTTCGCAAACAGAAATGAGCTCTATCTCAGTCTCTTTCGCTTGTTTAAGCCATTCTTTCTTTTTTACCCAATTGCCACGCAAGCCTATTTCATCTTCAGAAAACTCTAATGTCTCTGGTCCATTAGTACTTGGTTGTTTTACAGAATAAATTTGAGTTTTACTTTCAAAAGCCTTATTAGCTACAGGCATTGCAACAGGATTTTTAGAAATTACAGGTAAAGACGGCGGGGCGAATGCAGTTGGAAACTGCCCACCAGAAGGCATGGCAAATGCAGGAAAACTTGCTGTATTATTAGCTGCCAAAATTGTTTGGTCCGAATTATCAACTTCTACAGGATCATCCGGCATAATATCGGTTACATTTTCGGCAATATTATCAGCTAACTCCTCTAACTGAGGTAGCTTAAGTTCATCCGCCAGAACTGACATAAGTTCTTCAAATTCTGCCAGATCACTTTCATCACAATCCATTAATCGTTGAATGTCATCGCCTTGGAACAACTCCAATGGCATCTCAACAGAATGCTCTGCCTCTGAGGCTTTTTCCCCAAAAATTGGCATAGCAACAAATAAGGCAGTTAAAAATAAAACTATTAAAGGCCGCGTCCTTAGTTTCATACGCCCCCCAGGCTTTTAACTCATCATAAACTTTTTACAAGGTCTTTTAATTCCATGAAGAGATTTCTAACAAGCTCTTCTGCCTCTGAGGAAGTAAAACTCCACTGAACGCCACTATCAACTCGTGTAAGAATTGATCTATCACTTTTAATATCAATGACATCAAGCCTAACAACGTTCATAAGCGGATGTACCATAGATGGTGCACGAACAACTCCTGCACGACCTAAAATACTGTATGCCATATTGCCTTCACCCATAATGTTAAGCATCACTTTTTTTTGCCATACCATGTTGTGATATCCGGTATGTTCTTTATGGATGCTAATAAGAATACTTTCTTCACCTTTAGGCAAAATGCATGAAATAGGGGTTGTATGTGGAAGCCCTTTTTCGGAGAATGTCGCAAGAACACCAACAACTCGCTGTTTTTTGAGTAACTCAACTAAATCTTGAGGAAGTTTTACGCCAACATGTTTTGCCATAGCAAATCTTAACCTTCTTTACGAAACCAACTTCTACAACACAATCAATTCACAGTATTCTTGAAACGATTTCATCTTGTACTAACATCCCTTGCGGCGTCAGACAAACTCGATTCTGCGCAATCCCTTTTATAAAGCCAGCATCTTTAAGTTCTTTAACCCACATCTGAACGTCATTCTTTATAAACATTTTTTGTAAATTCGTAATTGTAATTCCATTGACCATCCTTAGAGCAAGCATCGCAATCTCGGTATTTTCCTGATTTTGCGTAAGTCTTTCGCAAAAAGCCCCACCAGTCTCGTAGAAACTTCGCATTCCACTTTTAACTCCAGATAAATACAAGTTTAGTTTTTTTTCATTAATAAAGCGAAATATACCGTCAAAAGATGCGGCAGAGATACCAAATCCCTTGTATGGAACACGTTTCCAGTAAGCCTTATTGTGCAAAGAATCAAATCCACTCTTTGCAAAATTTGAAATTTCATACTGAGCAAAGCCGTGTAAAGCTAAAAATGAAACCGTATCTTCATAACATACTGCCAACCTATCTGACTCAGGATATTTAACACGCCCTGCTTTAATATCATGAAAAAGTTGTGTGTGTTCATAAATCGTCAAGAGATATACAGAAACATGCTGTACAGGCCATGCAACCACACGCTCAAGCGTTTTTTCCCACATACCATCGTCAACACCGGGAAGCCCTAAAATAAGATCAACCGAAATGCTGTTAAAATAATTAGCCGCTCTATTAACAATGCGCTCTACTTCACTTGCAGCTTGAGGTCGATTTAACGAGGCATTAACATTGTCATCTAGAATTTGCACACCAAAACTTATACGGTTGATTCCTAAACGCTTCCACATTTCAAAATGCTTATCGGTGATGCCGGTCGGATTTGCCTCGATAGAAACTTCTT
>DAOVOC010000019.1 GCA_030629865.1 bacterium | reverse complement strand
CCGTTCCTAAGGATGCCTTGGTAATACCCATTAAAAGTGGTAAAGCCATGGCGACTTTACTTCCTTCAGAAGCAATCACTTTGTTAACAGCTTGCAAATGTATTTTATCAACCCTGTCACCGACAATAAAACTCGTAGCTCCTGGATCTGCAATACGCACTTTACGCAACATCTGACGAACAATAATTTCTATGTGCTTGTCATGAACGTGCACACCTTGCGTGGTATAAACCGATTGCACTCCTTTAACAAGAAATTTTTGCAATTCATCAGGCCCAAGAATGCGCAAGATATCGTGTACATTAGGAAACCCCGATGTAAGCTCATCACCAGCTAATACGTGCTCTCCATCTTCTACATTAAGATTTTTGCTTCTTGGCACATTATACTCATAGACATCCCCCCCTTCGGACGTCACCGTAATACGACGTTGTCCACGATGAAGACCACCGAACTCGACATGCCCATCAACATCACTCAAAACAGCCGGATCTTTGGGAGCACGAGCTTCGAAAAGCTCAACAACACGAGGAAGACCACCAGTAATATCTTTTGCTTTTGTTTCTGCTCGAGGAATACTTGCTAAAACTTGACCAGGCAGCACTGCATCGCCGTGACTTATCTCTATATGTGCTCCTGTTGGCAAGAAATAGCGAGCAACCTCTTCTTCACTATCCCCAACAACCGCTAAGCAAGGCTGACGCCTTTCATCACGACGCTCCAGAATAACTCTCTCAGACTGACCTGTTGCTTCATCAAATTGTTCCATGTAGGTAACATTTTCAATCAAATCAACATACTCAACCTTACCACCTCTTTCAGTCATAATAACTTTGAATGGATTCCATTCAACAAGCCGGTCGCCTTTTTTAACATCTTGGGCATCCTGAACTAGCAAGAAGCTACCGTATTCTAGATCTACGGTTTCAAGTTCCCTACCATCATCAGCAACAATAATCAAACGAGCTTTACGGTTCATTACAACCAATTTACCATCTTGATTTGTAACCATACGTAATAAATCAAACCTAACTTTACCGGTAGACCGAGCACGCCTAAAATTCTCTTCAACAAGACCACTCGCAGTACCACCAATATGAAATGTACGCAAAGTAAGCTGTGTTCCAGGTTCACCAATAGACTGCGCAGCAATAACACCAACAGCTAGACCAATATCAACCGATTCACTAGTTGACATATCAATGCCATAACATTTAGCACATACTCCACGGCGAGCCTGACAGGTCAGAGGAGAACGCACTTTAATGCGATCCACAGCAGACTCTCTCAAGCGAGCAACCTCATCCCATAAGATATGCTTGCCCTTCTCAATAATACATTCACCTGTAACAGGATCTTGCACATCTGCCACTGCAACTCGTCCGAAGACTCTCTCTTCGATAGATTCAATAACTTTGCCAGCCTCTTCCAGAGCACCAAGCTCTATAAATGCCAACGACTCACAATCATCAACAGACACCACAACATCCTGCGCAACATCAACAAGACGTCTAGTAAGATATCCAGCATCAGCAGTTTTCAAAGCCGTATCAGCAAGACCTTTTCGTGCACCGTGAGTAGACGTAAAATATTCAAAGGCACTTAAGCCCTCTTTAAAATTAGCCAAAACGGGCGTTTCCATAATCTCACCTGATGGATTAACCATCAAACCACGCATACCACCTAACTGGCGAATTTGCTGACGACTACCACGTGCACCAGAATCAAGCATCATAAAAACAGGATTAAAATGTTCGTTTTTTCCGTTTTTGTTTTCACTTGCTACTGCATCTGCTACTTCAAGTGACGAAATCATAGCATTAGCAACCTCTTCAGTTGCACCAGCCCAAACCTGAATTACCTTGTTATAACGCTCTCCATTAGTAATGGAACCACTCTTATAAAGCTCTTCAATTTGTTTAACTTCTTTGGAACTTCTTTCAAGAATCTCTTTTTTTTCATCAGGAATTACAAGATCATCGATCCCTAATGAAACACCACCAACGGTTGCCGCTGAAAAACCTAACTTTTTAATTCTATCAAGTGCTTCTACAGTAGGCTGCTCACCACACGCCCTGTACACTTTTGCAACAAGAATTTGTTGATCACACTTTTTCATGGCTTTATTTGTCCATGAAAAGTCAGCACCCTTAGGCAAGGATTCATAAAGAATAACGCGACCTACGGTAGTTTCTACAATACTACCATCACTAAGCCTAAGAGACACTCCAGCATGCAGGTCAACTTTGCCATGTTGATAGGCATATATAAGTTCTTCAACACCAGAAAAAACCATACCTTCACCAAGAACACCTTTACGACGTTTAGTCATAAAGTAAAGCCCAAGAACCATGTCCTGACTTGGAACGGCAACTGGATTGCCATGTGCCGGAGAAATAATGTTTTTGCTGGCTAGCATTAAATTTTCAGCTTCAAGCCGTGCATTTTTACTCAAAGGCACATGAACAGCCATCTGGTCGCCATCAAAATCAGCATTAAATGCACCACAAACAAGTGGATGAAGTTTAATAGCCTTACCTTCAACCAAAATGGGGTAAAACCCCTGAAAACCGAGTCTATGAAGTGTCGGAGCACGGTTTAAAAGTACTGGACGATCTGTTACAACCGCCTCAAGGGCATCCCAAACTTCAGGAATCGTGGTTTCAACCATGCGCTTAGCAACTCTTAGATTCACAGCAAGTTCACGCTTTTGTAACTCAACGTAAACATATGGTTTAAACAGCTCCAGTGCCATCAATTTTGGCAAACCACATTGGTGAATTTTCAATTCTGGATCAACCACAATAACGGATCGCCCAGAGTAATCTACACGCTTACCAAGAAGGTTTTGGCGGAATCGTCCTTGTTTACCGCGCAACATCTCACTCAATGATTTTAGCGGACGCCTATTAGTTCCCCGGACTGGTTGACCACGACGACCATTATCAATCAACGCATCAACAGATTCCTGAAGCATACGTTTTTCATTCTTTATAATGACATCGGGAGCTTCAAGTTCAATCAATCGCTTTAATCGAATATTTCTATTTAAAACACGACGATAAAGATCATTCAAATCAGAACTTGCAAAACGACCACCCTCAAGCGGAACCAAAGGCCTTAAATCTGGTGGAATTACAGGAAGAATATCCATAATCATCCATTCAGGACGCATGTTCGCATCAAGCAATCCCTTAAGAACTTTGTAACGACGCGCGATTTTATGTTTTTGCGCAACAGAAGAAGTCTTTTTATATTCTTCATCCAATTTACGTATCTCAAAAGCAAGATCTATAGATGAAAGCAATTCTTTAACTGCCTCAGCACCCATTTCTGCTCGAAAATCAATATCTTCTATATTCGCATGAACGTATTCATCGTGCTCCTGACTGGTCAAAAGCGTCTTAACAGAATACGGCGAACTACCTTGATTAAGGACAACATAACTATCAAAATAAATAATACGTTCTAAATCACGGACTGTGGATTCAAGGATGATGCTTAAAAAACTTGGAACACCCTTCAAAAACCATATATGGCTAACAGGAGAAACAAGTTTAACATGTCCCATACGTTCACGGCGCACACGCGACTGAATAACTTCAACACCACATTTTTCGCATGTAACACCACGGTGCTTCATGCGTTTGTATTTACCACAATTACACTCCCAATCCTTTTGCGGCCCAAAAATACGGGCACAAAAAAGACCATCGCGTTCTGGCTTAAGCGTTCTATAATTAATTGTTTCAATTTTTTTCACTTCACCATATGAAAGTGAAAGCATTTTTTCTGCTGATGCCATACCAATACGCATTGCATCAAACTGAACAACGTTTATATATTCTCTAAACCGCTCTAACATTCTATCATCCATGAAGCTGCTCCTCACTGGCCTTAAAGAGATCAACTTGGAGCCCAAGGCTCTGTAGTTCTTTCACAAGCACATTGAACGATTCGGGAAGCCCTGGCGCAGGAACGGCATCACCATGAACTATTGCTTCATACGCCTTAGAACGACCATTAACATCATCAGATTTAATGGTAAGCATCTCTTGCAAGGTATACGCTGCACCATAAGCAAACAATGCCCAAACCTCCATCTCACCAAGTCTTTGTCCACCAAATTGAGCCTTACCACCAAGTGGTTGCTGAGTAATCAAAGAATACGGCCCAACAGATCTAGCATGAAGTTTATCATCCGCCATATGATTAAGCTTCATCATATAAATCATACCAACGGTTACAGGCTGCGAAAGCTTCTCACCACTTTGACCATCATAGAGGTCATAAACACCCCTCTCAGGCAAACCTGCCTTTTTAAGCAAAGGACAAATATCATCTTCAAATTTTGCTCCATCAAATACCGGTGTTGAAACGTAGAACCCCTGGGTTGCAACTTGTTTTGACAAATCACGAATACCCTCAATTCCCTTTTCTTTTTCAATGTGATCAACAAATTCTATGCCAAAAAATTCTACAAGACCATTTTTAATCTTTTTTTCTGAAGCTTCTTCTAGTTTTTCAGCAAAGTCTTTACTTAAAGCTTCACACGACATTCCAAGGACAGTTTCAAGAATTTGCCCAATATTCATACGACCTGGAACACCAAGAGGATTAAGAACGATATCGACAGGACGTCCATCTGGTAGATATGGCATATCTTCTTTGTTTACAATGGTCGATACAACACCTTTATTACCATGTCGACCAGCCATTTTGTCACCAACTGAAAGTGACCGTTTTGTTAGAACGTAAACCCTTACCATTTTAATAACACCAGATGGTAGTTCATCACCACGACGCAAACGCGCAATTTGATCTACCTGAAGCGCACCTAACACCTTGACCTGGTCATCAAACATTTCACCAAGCTTTAAAAGCTTTTCTTTAAAGGCTTTTACACCTTTAGATCCAAGCTTAATAAGGTCTGTTAAACCTAACCCAGACAGTTCTTTTTTTGTTGGAGGAATTACTTTTGGCTCTTTTTTAAGAAGCCCAAAAATCTTTTCTTTAAGAGCTTCTCGGAGCACACCAATTTGATAAGCAAAATCTTCTTCTATCTTTGCGCCTTCTTTTGCCGCAACATCTTTGTATCGCTTATCTTTTCTAATACCGCTTCTTGAAAAAACCTTAACCCCAACAACGGTGCCCGAAATTCCAGGCTTGACACGCGCTGAAGTGTCTCTAACTTCTCGCGATTTTTCTCCAAAAATAGCACGAAGAAGCTTTTCTTCTGGCGAAACTTGCACATCACCCTTAAGAGTAACTTTACCAACAAGAATATCACCAGGTGCAACACGCGCTCCAACCTTAATCAGCCCATCTTCATCAAGCGATGCAAGTTCACGTTCACTCACATTAGGAATATCAGCCGTTATTTCTTCAGCACCAAGCTTTGTATCTCGCGCTTCAACAACAAACTCTTCAACACGAACCGATGTGTAAACATCATCTTCAACAAGACGCCTACTTACAACAACAGCATCCTCAAAATTATATCCATGCCACGGCATGAATGCCACAAGAATATTGTTTCCTAGAGCCAGCTCACCATTGATAACAGAAGCTCCATTACTTAAGACCTGGCCACGCTCAACATACTGTCCATTTTTAACAATAGGAGCATAATGAACCCATGTATTATGGCTAGATCGAGAAAATTTCTTGAGTTTGTAAACATCAACTGGATGAGCCATCCATTCTTCTTCAGTTTTACCATCACCTGATAAACTGATAATAATTTTATCAGCAGAAATATATTTTACTGTACCAGCGTTACGTGCAATTACAACCGAGCTTTCCGCAGACCCAACCTCCCTCTCTACACCAGTTCCAACAATAGGAGGACTAGGAATAATAAGTGGAACAGCCTGACGTTGCATATTAGAACCCATAAGAGCTCGATTTGCATCATCATTTTCTAAAAATGGAATCAAGGCAGTCGCGACAGAAACAAGTTGCCGTGGCGATGCATCAACATAATCAATTTCTTCCGGAGCCACCTTTACAATGCTGCCATCTTTACGAGCCGCAACAATTGGTCCCTTAAGTTTATTGTTTTTATCAACAGGCGCTGTTGCCTGCGCAATACTCTTCCCCATTTCCTCAAATGCATCAAGCTTGACAATCTCATCTCCTACAATACCGTTCTTAACAGGACGATACGTAGTTTCGATAAAGCCAAGCGCATTAACATGGGCATATGTCGCAAGAGACGAAATAAGACCAATATTTTGACCGTCAGGTGTTTCAATAGGACAAATACGTCCATAGTGAGATGGGTGAACATCACGAACATCAAGCGTTGCTCGCTCACGCGTAATACCACCAGGCCCAAGAGCAGACAACCTTCGTTTATGTGCCATTTCTGAAAGTGGATTGGTCTGATCCATAAACTGGGACAACTGACCAGTTCCAAAAAAGCTTCCAAGAACAGCAACCAAAGGCTTTACATTGATAAAGTCATATGGCATAAGCGCTGCGTTATTTTCTTGGAGACGAAACCGTTCACGGACAATTTTTTCAACACGAGAAAACCCTGCATAAAGCTGGTTTTTAAGGAGCTCGCCAACAAGACGTACACATCTATTGCCAAGATGATCAATATCGTCTAAGTCTCCTTCACCCCGCTCTTTGAGACAAATAAGATATTTAACAACTTCAATTATATCTTCACGCGTAAGCGTTGTAAAATCACCGGCTGTAGAAAGACCTAATTTCCTATTAACTCGCAAGCGCCCAACTTCTGTTAGATCATAAAGGCGAGAACTGAAAAATAGATTATTAATATGATCAACCATTATCTTAAATGATGGAATATCACCAGGACGTAGCCGGCAATAAACCTCTCTAACAGCCTTTTCATATGTGTCAGCAGAATCATTCGATAATGTAATTGCAATGGACGGCTGAAACAGATAATCAGAGGATTGAATCACTGAAATTTTCACTGATTCAAGCGCTTCAAAGCAATCAAGCAATTCACCGGTGATAACATCCCCGGCCTCAAGCAAAACCTCTCCTGTAGAATTATCAATAAACTGGCCCGCAGAATACCTGTTTACCAAACTATTTTTTCTAACAGTCAAACCAGAAATTTTACTCTTTTTTAATTTTTTTAAAATCTCTTCTGTAATCTTGCTACCAACAGGAAACTGTTTTTCTAACTTCTCCGGTAAAGCCCCAACCTCTATGCGATGCCCTAATAAGGATTCGTCAAGCGGAAGGAAAAAAACGCCATTATAACAATGCACAGTCTCAAAACTATAAAATTGTGAAAGTAGCTCATCACGAAAAATACCAAGTGATTGTAAAAATGTTGTTGCAAGAATTTTTTTGCGCTTATCAACTTTTACATATAAAACGTCATTTTGATCAAATTCAAAATCAAGCCACGCACCACGAGCAGGGATGATTCTGGCAGTCGGAGATGGCCTACCCCTATAATCCCGAGTTTTGCGGCCTAGAGCAAACAAGGCTCCCGGAGCTCTATGAATCTGACTGACAACAACACGATCAACACCGTTAATAAGGAAAGTCCCATGACTACCAAGACGAATCGCGCCATTATCATCTTCATACGCATCAATCATTACAGGTAAGTCGCAAAAAAATACGTCTTGTTCGCGAATATCACGAACAACTTTTTCTCCACCATCCGCAGAAACATCCCAAGACAGAAGCTGAAGACGCACTTTTAATGGCATAGAATACGTCTTGCCAGCATAACGACATGCATCAACTGTAGTTGCAGGTTTAATCGCAACTCGTGAATGACACTTTTTGCACCTTATATAAGAAACAGTTTTTTTACATTTTGGACATTCGCCACCTTTCCCAAGTCGACCAACTCCGGAACTCTTGCATGCCTTGCACTCCCAACTATATCGACTGGCAATTCCTGAGAGAGCACCACAAACACATTCCCAAATCCCTAGCTCATAACCGGCATATTCCAAAGAAACACGATCACCGTGTTCGATAGGAAAAACGTCTCTAAAAACTTTTTCAAGACCGATATTATCTCGTTCGGAAGGCAAGAAATCTAGTTGCACGAAATCATTAAACGATTTTGACTGAACTTCTATCAAATCAGGAAGCGAGACAACTTCCTCTATTTTACCAAAAGATTTCCTTTGGATTCCATTGCTAGCACGCAGTCCCGACATTCAACAGCTCCTAATCGCACCTACACAGATAGCAGTCACGCCCACCAAACTAACTTACGAGCGACTCGGAGGGGCACCACGCTGGAACCCCCCACATCAAATCTCGCAAAATAACAACCAGTAATTAGCGTCACGCTTTATAACTAAATTATTAAGAGAGCGTAACTTTTGCTCCAACTTCTTCAAGTGAAGCCTTAACCTTCTGCGCATCTTCTTTTGGAAGTGCTTCACTAATAACAGAAGGCACACCCTCAGCCATCTCTTTAGCTTCTTTAAGCCCAAGGCCTTGAACCGCTGCACGCAAAGCTTTAATAACTTTAATTTTTTCTGAGCCAGCATCAGTCAAGGTAACTTTATATTCAGATTTTTCTGCCTCAACAGCACCACCCTCTGCTGACGCAACAGCAGCAATAGCAACCGGAGCGGCAGCCGAAACACCAAACTCTTCTTCAATACTTTTAACAAGCTCGGCAAGCTCTACAACAGTCAATTTTTTTATTTCATCAAGAATCGCACTCGCAGCCATTTTGGCACACTCCTACAACAAAAACAGATATACAATAAAACATCTAACCGAACACTACTCAAATTAATTGCCAACAGACGCTTCTGCTACGCACTTAAGAGAACGTGCAAGACCACTTATAAGTCCGCTCAAAGTTCTTGCAAGCCCAGCAATCGGAGCATTTAATGCACCAGCACACCTAGCAAGCAATTCTTCTCGTGAAGGAAGCGTTGCAAGAGCCGTAACAGCTTGAGCATCCATAAATCTAGACTCAAAAAAGCCAGACACCACTTCAGCCTCATCACAACCTTCTGCGAATTTAACAAGCTTTTTCGCTACACAAGGAACATCCTTATTGGCGAAAACGAGGGCTATCTGCCCTCCAAAAGAATCGGAAAACTCGCGCACAACCTTCGCTTCCTCAGCAGCACGCAACATAAGTCGTACCTTAGAAACCTTAAGAGTCGCATTATCCCCACGCAGGCTATTCCTTAACTGTTGAATCTTAAAGACAGACAAACCTTTATAATCAACAACAAACGCCGCATTCGATTCTTTAAAACTATCACGAATCTCTGCAATAGCCTGAGCTTTTTCCTCCCGATTCATAACTATCTCCACACTTATTTACTAAGAAACATCATCAGCAGCAACAGCAACACCAACACCCATCGTGGAAGATATCACCGCTTTTTTAATGAATTTCCCTTTAGAAGAAGCCGGCTTACTCAATCTGACTGCTTCTAACAACGCAACCAGATTATCTGTTAGCTTTTCAACCCCAAATGAAACCTTGCCAAAAGCAACATGAAGACCACCACCCTTGTCGTTTCTAAACGAAACACGACCTTTTTTAAGATCTGTGATAACAGGAACAACATCAAGCGTCACTGTGCCTATCTTTTTATTTGGCAACAAACCTCGAGGTCCAAGAACTCGAGCAACCTTACCAACCATTCCCATTAAATCGGGCGTGGCAACTGCTACATCAAAATCCATCCAACCACCAGCAATCTTTTCAACAAGATCTTCAGCCCCAACAAAATCAGCACCAGCTGACTTTGCAGCTTCCTCTTGCTCGCCCTTTGCAAAAACGGCTATACGAATTTTTTTTCCAGTTCCATGCGGCAACAAAACTGTTCCACGAACAACTTGCTCACCTCTTGTGGGATCAACTCCCAAAACGACATCTAAACCAACAGTCTCATCAAATCGAACATGCGCTGTCGAAATCACAGCCTCAAGCGCCGATTCCGGAGACACGGCATCAAAAGAAGAAACCGCCGTCCTAGCCTGCCGATATTTTTTCCCTCGATATGCCATAATTCCACCAGTTCAAACAGGACCAAACACTCACAAAACCACTCTAATCAACAACCTTGAGCCCCATGCTCCTTGCGCTACCAGCAACAATCTTCTTTGCACCCTCTATATCAACCGCATTAAGATCTGGCATCTTTACTTTCGCAATCTCTTCGACACTAGTCCACGTTATAGAACCCGCAACTTCTGCGCCTGGATTACTTGCACCCTTTTTTACACCAACATTCTTTAAAATCAATTCCGAAACAGGAGGTGTCTTAGTAACAAAGTCAAATGTTTTATCAGTATAAATAGTAACAAGCACAGG
The DNA here is from genome assembly GCA_030629865.1 of bacterium. GTDB lineage: Bacteria > Babelota > Babeliae > Babelales > DAOVOC01. Next base: position 362 of record DAOVOC010000019.1, on the reverse strand, counting down.
AACTGTCTCACTTTTTCGAGAAATCGTTTCAGCATTAAACTTCTTACAAAAGTCCATAATCTGAACACCATGCTGCCCCAAAGAAGAGCCGACCGGCGGCGCAGGCGTTGCCCCACCACCTCTTATCTGCATCTTAACCTTCGCTTTAACCTTCTTAGCCATTCTGCACCTTTTTCTCGCCAAATACAAAAAACATTAGCGACTTATCTGATCAAACCCTAGCTCAATCGGCGTCATACGCCCAAAAATACTTACCATAACCCGAACACGCTCATGCTCTTCATCAACACTTTCAACAATCCCCACAAACCCAGCAAACGGCCCTGCTGAAATATGAACTTCACTTCCAGCAGTATATGATT
>DAOVOC010000042.1 GCA_030629865.1 bacterium | reverse complement strand
TAATTAAGACTTGATTTTTAGTGTTATTTTTAAATGATTCGTTTTAGCAGTTGCTCTGTATTTTGAACATTTTCCTTAATTTGTATCAGGTAGGCTTTGCGTAATAACTTGCCAATTTCTGTTCCTTGCTTACCTTTTGCAATCAAATCATTTCCAGTTAAAACCGGAAGCTCGGGAGCTTCGTTAACGCCAAGCTCGATAGCTCGTTTTAGAAATGTCACACATTCTGTGCTTATTTCGCTCAGGGGTTTGTTTTTTGTGGGGTTCCGGCCTTGGCCATCTGAAATGGAAAGAATTGTAAGAAGGCGGATATTTGTATGCGGTGCAAGTTTTGATGCGAGCACTTTATATTTTGATGGTTTTGATTTAGTCAGTAGGCGTGGATGATGATGAAACTCAACCATGGCAAGTACCGCGGAGTTGATTTTTTTATTGAACGAAAAGCGTAATAAAAATGTGTTTACAAGTTTTAGCCCCTTGGTTTGGTGTCCATATGAATGTAAAAGCTTGTCTGTTGTGACTAATTTGCCAAGGTCGTGGCATAGTGTTGAGAGTAATAATGTTAATTTTTCACTATTTGTTTTGACAAAAAGATTGGTAGTTTGAAAGCTTTTTGCAGAAAAGCGCGCAGCGGCATCCAGAGCCTGCATTGTGTGTTCAAAAACATTGCCTTCAGGGTGAAAGTCTGGTCTTTGCGGCATTTCGATAGTTTGTCCAAGTTCTGGAAACAGCTCTTTAAGCCGACCAATTTTAGCAACCCAGCGAAAACCTAGCGATGGTTGTTTTGATTTTAAAAGAAGCTTTTTTATTTCTTCTGTTATTCTTTCTTGAGCAACATTTTCTGGGCCAAGTTGTATTGTCTTGCATAAAGCGTTTAGTTGCTCGTCTGGAACCATTTCAAAGCGTGAGACGAATTGCATAACGCGGTAAAAACGCAGTGGGTCATCATTAAATAGTTTTATATCAGTTGCTCTGAGCGTTTTGGTTTCTATGTCGTTTAGGCCATCAAATGGATCAACTATTTTAGGTTCTTTTTCTGGATGATTAATAAATTTTGAAAGATTAATTACCATCGAGTTTATGGTTATGTCGCGGCGCCTGCATGCTTCTTTGACGTCCATGCTTGTATCGATATGCACCGTTGGATGTCTTCCAGTGCTATCTTTGCGCGGTAATGACCAGTCGACATCTATTCCGTGGAGTTTGTATACGCCAAACTTTTTACCGACAAGTGATACCTTTCTAAACTTTTTAAGTGTTGTTTCTAATTGTTCTGGTGCAAGATTGTGGACTTCGATATCCAGGTCTACAAGCTTATTGCCAAGGACAAGGTCACGAACAGCGCCTCCGACAAGATAGGCCGTTCCACCTTTTGCTGTTATTGCTTGTATGATTTTTTTAATTGGTTTTATAGTTTCTAAAAGTGCGTAAAAATCAATTTTCATTAAAAAATCCTTTTGGGACTTGTAGGGACTTGCACTCATCTGGTCTCTTACATAGACTGTATCCTACACATGTGGTTGCCCATCGCATAGAGGCGAGAAGTGTCCATGTGATAAATGGAGACAGTTGTTGGGGCCATAGCTCAGTTGGTAGAGCGCATGAATGGCATTCATGAGGTCACCGGTTCGATCCCGGTTGGCTCCACCAGGTTTCCAATCTGGGGGAGAAAAAATGTTTAGTTTGCTTCTGTCACTTCCTGTGCTTGCGCTTATTTTTTTCTATGCGTGGGCTCTTTCGTTAAAGTTTGGTGCTGTAATTGGAATTCATCTGGCGATGCTTGTCGTCAGTTTTTTTTATTTATGTACACCGATTTCGTCGTATCTTTATGTTTTGGGATGTTTACCGGGAAATACTCACCGGGAAAGCCGTGGTGGAGTTGCGATTGTTGCTTGGGTTTTTTTAGGCATTTTTAATGCAATAACTGTGTATGCGTTACCGTCGATTTATAAAAAAACGATTATAACTACAGTTTTTTACAATATTTTACTTATGCCTGTAGCGCGATATACGGTTTTTGTGCTTTCTCTAGGGACATTGTTGTATCACTGGATGATTTCGCATATAAGACGGCCAATGGTGCGTCGGTTGGCTCATGTTTTGGGTATTCTTGTTTCTGCATTTGTTCTGTGGAATCTTTACTGGCTCTATCGCGACACTTTCGTTATCACATTGAATAGCACTGGTTTGAATTACTGATAATACGGTTTTTGCCGTTTTTACACCCTTTTTTTGATTTTTTGTGTTTTGATTTTAATCATTTACAATTTTAGATCTGAGTTGCATTGGTTTTTTGAGGTGTATTGTGTTTATAAAAAAGATTATCCCATTCGTTTTACTCTTATTTTCTTTTTCTGCTGATCAACTTTTTGGCTGTTGGAGTCTTGTTCATATTTATCTTGCCCAGCGTTTTGCAGATACATGTTTTCCGGATTGGAGTCCCGAGGAGCGTGAATCTTTTTTGCGTGGTTCTATTTTGCCTGACATTAGGCGTGCTGCTGATTTATCTAGGGGATCGACTCATTTTAGTATTGAATCAGTTAAGCAGGTGATTGATGGTAAAAAATGTATAATATCTGGTGCAACTCCATTTGAAATGGGAATTCGCCATCATAATTTTGTAGACGTCAAGCATAAGCTCCGTGCTGAGTAACTTTATTCAGGAAGTGAAATAATAAGTGATGCATGTGCTCTAACTGGTTATCCAGGAAGCTATGAGGCTAATTGGCCAAAAGGACACCAGTCTGGCCTTAAACTTTTAGAGCAGGAATTCGCTTTTGATAAGCTTGGTTATGATAGAAACCGGTTAAGGAATATTTTTGATAAATCAGATGAAACAAATGATTTTTTAGTTAAAAATTCCAAGGATAAAGCGGTTGCTACACTTTGGCATAACCTTATAAAAAAAGAATTATCTAAGAGGCCATATGAATTGGCTGAAGAATTTCTAACTTCAAAAACAGAGGGTGATAAAAGTCTTGATTGGAGGAGTTTTGAAGGGAGAATTTTGTGTAAATTACAAACTGGGCTTCCAGTTTTAAGGAAACGAGAAGATGCAAAAGTTTATTTTGATGGGTTGGTTAAACTTTTTGATGATCTTAATAAACAAGATAATGAAGTGAATTCTTCAAATAACTCTCTGATTAAGAGAATGGGAGATAGTTCATTTGTTATTGCAAATTGTTGTGGCACCTTGGCTCTTGGATTATCTGGTTTATCTTTGTTAAGAATTCATATTAAAAATCAAAAAAAGCATAAAAAGAACCCTTTCCCAAGCGTTTTAAAGAAAACATTTTCTGTTTATGAAAATAAAATTATTATACCAGCCTACCTGCTGGCAGCTGTATGTTGCGGATATTATTTGAAGAATGTAATTTTTTAGTCTTCTCGTCACCTTAATTTACAAAAATATTGTTTTGAATAGACTTTTGCCTACAAACCTGTTTGTCTACATTTCTATCGCAATAAAGGATTTTCTGTGGGACTTTCCTTGTATGAAATAAAAAAAATTGAATCAATTGCACGGCAGCAAAAAGATGGCATATCTCTTGCTCAGGCAGCACTGCGTGTTGGTGGTGTTCACGAAGCCGTGCGTGAGCATGCTAGAGAAGTTTTGCTTACCGATAAAGCCGATTATTACGGAGATTCTCAGGGACTGCGCAGCCTGCGGTGGGATTTGACTCAGTATTTTAAAAAACGATACGGAGCGCAGGTTTCTTTGCAGCAGGTTATGGTTTCGCACGGAGCTATTGGAGCGTTCGCAGCGCTGTGTGCGGGTATTTTAAAGCCTGGGGACGAAGTTGTTTTGCCAGAGCCAACCTATCCTGCATACAAAAATACAGTTTCAGCCGTAGGCGGAAGAGCTATTTTTGTTCCGGCTTATGTGAGTGATAATGGTGAGCCTTGGCAACTCGATATTGATCGCATTCATAAAACTATCACTTCAAAAACCAAATTGCTTGTGCTTGCAAACCCTTCAAATCCTCTTGGTGCTGTTTTAAAAATTGAAGAACTTGAAAAATTGGCGCATTTAGCCGAAAAATACGGTTTTTATTTGGTAATTGACGAAGCGTACGAAGACCACGTGTTTACAGGCAAGTTTGATTCAGCGGTTGGTCTTGCAGCGAGATTTGAGCATGTTGTGCGGCTTGGATCGTTTTCTAAAAATTTTGCAATGAGTGGTTGGCGTGTTGGCTCAATGGTTGCATCCCAAAAATTAATTGATTATTTAGTGCCATTCCAGGACGCTTTTTTTTCGTGCCCAAATCAGCTGGTTCAATTTGCTGCGTCTTATGCCCTTAGTCGTCCAGATTTGATTAAAGAGGCCCGAGACAAGGTTCAAGATGGCTATCGAATAGCGATGGCTGATCTTGCGCCATTGGTCGAAAATGGCATGATTGCCAATATGGTAAATCCTTCGGCCGCCTTTTTTGCTTTTTTTAAAGTTCCTGATTGCCAAAATACTATTGATTTGGTGTATGACATGCTGCACGCTGTGCGTGTTGCCGTTGTGCCTGGAATCGACTTTGGCCCAAGCTTTGGAAACTATATTCGTCTTTGCTATGCCAGAAACCCAGAATATCTTCGAGATGGAATTGGGCGATTGAAGAATTATTTTGAAAAGACGTTACCAAAACGGGTGCATCATCAAGGATTTGAACAAAAAACTTTATAAATTCCATTTTCTTGGTGTTGGTGGCATAGGCATGAGCGCCTTGGCTGCTTTGATGGCTAAGCTGGGGTTTATGGTTTCTGGGTGTGACAATGCCGTTCCAGATAAGCGTGTTACTCAAATTTTGTCTGATGCAGGAGTTTCTTTTTTACCTGGGCATAGTCCCCAACATGTTAGTGAAATTGATTGTCTTGTTTATACTTCAGCCGTTTCTAAAAAACACCCAGAAATTATTACTGCTCAAAATCGTGGGATAAAAATCCTGCATCGTTCAGAAATGTTGGCTGAGTTGATGCAGCAATATAAAAGCGCCATCACTGTTGCAGGAGCACATGGGAAAACCTCTACATCGGCGCTGATTGCATGGATTTTGCATTCTGCAGGTCTTGAGCCGACTGTTGTTATTGGTGGCGTTGCTAGTAATTTTGTTTCGAATATGTGCAACGGTGATAATAATCTTTTTGTTGCCGAAGCTGATGAAAGTGATCGTTCATTTTTGCGTTATAAGCCATCGATTGCCGTTATAACAAATATTGATACCGACCACTTGGATACTTACAAAGACTTGGATGATGTTGAGCAGACGTTTTTATCTTTTTTAGGGAAAGTTAAAGTCGGCGGATTGGCCATTGTGTGCAGTGATAATGAATCGGTACGTAAAGTTTTACCTGATGTTAAAGCTAGAGTTATTACGTATGGCGTTGAAGAAAAATTTAGACCAACATTCCTTGCGCGAAATATTGTTGAAAAAAGGCGAGGGTCTGAGTTCGATTTTGTTGAAAGAGATAAGATTTTTAAGAAACTTTATTTGCCAATCCCTGGGCAGTACAGCGTTCTAAATGCTTTGGCAGCAATTGCTGCTGCACGAGAATATGGTGTGAATTTTGAGGCTATTGCCGAAGCTCTAAAAACCTTTTGTGGTGTTGAGCGTCGTTTTGAATTTAAAGGAAATTTTAACGGTGCAATGATCTTTGATGATTATGCACATCACCCTGCAGAAATGATAAAAGCTGTTGAGGTTGCAAGAAGGTTGGCAAAAGGAAAGCTTTACATAGCTTTTCAACCACATCGATTTACAAGAACTCAGCGTTTGTGGCATGAATTCGTTGGGTTTTTTACTAAAGTTGCGGTTAACAAGTTTTTTGTGTTTAATGTTTATCCCGCGAGTGAAAAATCTATTAAAGATATTTGCAGTATTCGACTTGTAAAAGAAATTTCTGCACTTCGTGGCGATGGTGTTGTGGAGTATTATTCAAATTTTGCTGATGCCACCAAGTTTTTTGCAAAAACTCTTCAAGAAGGGGATGTGCTTTTGACGCTTGGTGCTGGCGATGCTTACAAAATTGGAGATGAGCTAATTCGATTGGTATAAGCGATGGCTAGTTTGAAAAGTGAATGCGGTTTTTAATTTGACTATGCAGTTTCTTGTGAGGTTGATTTTGTGAAGAAAATATTAATATTAATTCTATTATCTGTTGTTACGATATCTTCAAGTTCAATTGGTCGTAAAAGAGTGCGTGTGGCCAATGATAGCTGTGTGAATTGTAATAAAAAGTTTGGCAACTATTTAGAGCTGTATTTATGTCCTGTTTCTGCTTGCAGGCATGCACTTTGTGGACAATGTTTTGATAATTATATTGGAAATGGTGTGCCATGTCCTGGATGCAACGAGCAATGGTACGATGAGCATGTTGTTCCTGATGAGATGCCAGCCAGGCCATTTCCCTATTCTGATAATGTAGTAGCCCGGCCAGTAGATTTAAGTAATAATGGTCTGTTTGTGTTACCAGACTATCTTGTTGATGATGAATATTCTTCGCTTGATACTCTTCTTTTGGAGAATAACAATATTTGCGAATTACCGAGTTGGTTTCCAGAGTTAGATGTTATGAAGACTTTGAATTTAAGTAATAACAGCCTTTCTTCAAGGTCTTTAGTAATTTTAGGTGCATTTAAATGTATAAAAACACTTTATTTGGGTGGAAATGAAATTACAAATTTACCAGAACAATTTTTTAATTTTACATTGATGAATCTTGATTTAAGTAATAATCCACTTTCCTTTAAAGCTCTAAAGGATATAGGCAAGTTTCACAATCTTGAAGTTCTTAATCTTGAAAATTGTGAAATTACAATGATTCCTACAGAGATATTTGAGTTGCAACGTTTGGTGAAAATTTGTTTATCTGAAAATCCATTATTCTTTGGTTATCAAGAAATATTAACTACACATGGCTTTAGTTGTGGTTTTGAAGATATTTGGACAAGAAATTATTCTAAGGTTCCTTTTGTTTAATAAAAATATTTATTAATGATGATTCTTTTGCTTGGGTTTTTTGACCAGTGTTAATAGTTGAAACGATACACTCCTTGTGCGGTTTTTCACACACAAGGAGTGTATCGTTGTGTGTTGAAAAATCGTTGATATCCCAGCCCTGTGTAATAAGTTTTTCTATATAAAAATCGTGCATTTGCTCTGCGCTGAGTGAACTTTGCATTGTAAGTAATTCGATTTTTGATGTTGAGGTATCATCTCTTTCTGTAGGAAGCAAAATACTGTTTAAGGGTGTTGGAATGTCGCTATATTTGGCCTGTAAAATAGTTTCCGGTGATTTGGACTTTAGATTATTTTTAGAATGCGATTGTTTTGAACATGAAGAAAGGGCTCCTGCAACTAAAAGCAGAAACCCAATTTTTACTTCTTCTTTTATTGGCATTATAGTATGCTGTTTTTCTTGTTTATTCAGCCGGCTTTGTTGGCTTAATAGCTTTTTGGGAAGTTGAAATTGCTTTCCCTTTTTTCTTGCTGGTTTTTTTCACAATTTTAGGTTTAACATTTGCGGCTTTACCAATTCTATCGCGTAAATAATACAGCTTTGCGCGACGGACACGACCTTGTTGT
>DAOVOC010000027.1 GCA_030629865.1 bacterium | reverse complement strand
TGAAATAATAAATAAAGTGTTCACTCCAGAAAAAACAACCCAAGTTCTTACCACAAAAGATATTTCTGAAGGCCAACAAACAATTTCAGAGGTTTACATTGACGAAAAAGTTATCGATTATCTCTTAAAAATTGTATCTGCAACACGAGCTCCAACAAAAGATCTAAAAGAGATTTTGCCACTCATTCGATTTGGTGCATCCCCACGTGCAACGCTTGCTTTATACCAAGCAGCAAAGGCTCATGCATTTTTGCGAAAACGCCATTTTGTAATCCCCGAAGATATCAAAGCTGTTGCTTATGACATCCTTCGGCACAGAATATTGTTAAGTTACGAGGCAGAAATAGACCGTGTGTCAGCAGATGACATTGTCGGGAAAATATTACAAACCATTCCGACCCCATAAATGCTTATTTGGCTCTACTTGACACTAAAAACGGCACAATCGTATCATCATAACCGCTCGGAGGCGGGGCGGGGGAATTAAATGAAACAACAGTTCTGGATTTTAAATAGCACATTGCTGTGCCTGCTCCTTGTCATAATGCTTTTTATACAGGCTTTATGGCAACTGGTTCCCATTGTAACCACCAGAAAACCCACTAAGCAAACTACCTTCAATTGTCAAACTACAAAAGATCTGCCACTGGCACAGATTTATGGAAGACGTGATATTTTTGCAGCACAGCCTACAGCAGAACGAGCAAAAAAACGATCTCTGGTCGGAGTAGTTCCACAACTAACGCTTCCTCAAAATCCCAAACCACCAGAACGCACAAAGCCAGAATTTATAGATCCACTCAATATTTCATTAAATGGGATCATACTTGCAACCGAAGAAAGCAACAGTATCTGCATCATCGCTGACGAAACAGGAAAAGAAAAAACCTACCGCGTAGGTGACAACATTCTCGATGGAACAATTATCAAAGTTGCCAGACAAAGTATTATTGTCCTGAGAGCCAATGGGCAACAAGAAACCTATTTCCTTCATGGCTCTGAACCCGGGTTTGGAATGAACACAAAAAAGAACCCTATCTTTAACAAAATTGAAAATGAAATATACACTGTCGATCCACTGCAACTGCAACAAGAAATCACTTCCCTTGGGCAGTTTGTAGAAGATATAGGGCTTATCCCTGTCTACAACAAAGGAAAATGTGTTGGTATGAAAATTGGATATGCCGGATCAGATTCATTAGCTACCAAAATGGGTCTGCAAAAAGATGATTTAATCACCTCCGTTGATACGATTGATATTACCAATCCAGAAAACCGCATCAAAGCCTTTGAAACTGTAACTGGTAAAACTTACTCAGATTCAGTAATGGTTATATTTAAGAGAAATGGCGCAGAAACAACTATGGAATATAAATTAGAGCGTCCAAAATCAGTAATTAGCCCATTCATTAGTGGATCAGATGAAGAACCTGGAGAAACACAATCACCTGGGAAACAACAACGGCCAACATTGCGCAAAAAACAATTTTCAGAAAGCAAACTGAGAGAAAGGCTTTCAAAGAGTAAAGAGTTCAAAAAAAGAAATAGTCGACAATACGACGATAATATTTCGGCAATTCGTAAACGCCTACTAGAAAATATGCAAAATCGTTCTGCCAGAGCACGAGTAAGGTAGCACTATGATGACTAAAATAAGACTTTCATTAATTTTTGCACTTAGCACATTGGGTTTTTTGTTGTGCAATGCACAGGTGCAACCTCTTGAGGCAATAATTCCAAAAGAAAAGGAAGCAACTAAAAAACAAGTCCTCACGCCTAAGCCAAGCAAGAGTGATAAAATAACAAAAAAACAAGATGAAAAAGATGATGATGCATCACCGATTTATCTTAATTTTGACAATGCAGATCTTTCCAACTTCATCAACTATATGGCCGAACTTAAGGGTATAAACTTAATTCCAAACACAGAAACAGCTGGCGTCAAAATTTCGCTCACCATCAGAGAACCACTTAATGTCGAAGAAGCCTGGAATGTGTTTCAAACCGTTCTCGAGATGGGTGGATTCAGCATTGTGCAAGCCGGAGAAGTACACAAAATCGTTCCTAAAAACACTAAATATACAGAGTCTCTTCCGGTATACATTGGAACTCCAGCCGAAAAACTGCCAGATTCAGACGAAACCGTTCGCTTTGTCACATTTCTGCAAAATATTCCTGTTTCAGAAATCGAGGGCGTGGTCAAAAGCATGCTCAACCCAACAGCCCAGCTAATTCCGCAAACATCACTTAACGGAATGGTAATCACCGACTGCTGTTACAACATTAAATCTGCAATGAAGGTAGTTCACGAACTCGACACTTCTGGCTATCAAGAAACAGTTACGGTTATGAACCTACAAACGGCCAATGCAGCAGAAGTAAAAAAACTTTTAATGGATATCATCAAAAAACCAGAACAAAGCTCTTTGGCTCGCCTTCTTGGCTATAATAGTGAAGACACAACCGATTATTTTGCTCCCTCTACAAAAGTTATTGCAGAAGAAAGAACAAACTCTTTAATTCTTTTGGGAAATAAAAAATCAATCGAAAAAGTCGTCAATTTTGTCACAACTTACATCGACAAAAAACTCACAAAGCCAAAAAGCCCTGTTCATATTTATGAGCTAGAATTTGCCGATGCAGAACAAATAAAAAATATTCTTGATGAGGTAACAAACACACCATCACAATCTGCAGCATCGCGCTTTGGCGGCATTAGAAATGGCGTAAAATACTTTAATGGAGTCAGAATAGAAGCCGACAAAAACGGTAACCGCCTTATCGTTTCATGCGTTGATCAGCAAGATTGGAAATTTATAAGAAACACCATTAAAGATTTAGATAAGCCACAGCCACAAGTTGCTATCGAAACTCTTATCGTCCAAATCGACCAAACTGATCTAAAAGAATTCGGTGGACAAGTTCACAACGCTCAACATGGCTCACCAATAAAAGGCGTTGATTTTCAGGGAGCCGGAATTGGGCCAATTCAGGTAAACGAGTCTGGAAGCAACATCACAAGCATTTTGGGCAACCTTTTAAACACTCTTTCTTCTGGACTAAGCCAAGGTACAAGTGTTTTGAGCTTAAGCAAGGGTGGAAGCGTGTGGGCGCTATTTAAAGCACTCAAAAGCCAAACAAATGCCACCATCCTAGATCGACCATTTGTCACCGTAGCCAATCGTGTTGAAGCAACGGTTAGTGTTGGTGAAAATCGCCGCATAGAAAAAGAATCGGCTGGCGACCAAACTGGCTACGAAACAGTTAATGTAGCTACAACTATAAAATTTAAACCACAAATAAACCCTGATGGCATAATCAATTTAAAAGTTAATGTTGATTTAAGTGAGTTCGTCGACACAGAAGGCCTGCAGCGTGACACTAAACAAATAAATACCAATGTAACGGTCGCCAATGGACAAGTACTTGTTTTGGGCGGGTTTGTAAAAACAAAAGTTACAGAGTCTGGAGGAAAAACACCAATTCTAGGCAACATACCCATTTTAGGATGGCTCTGCAAAAACAAGAGCCGAAGCGCTTATAAAAACTATATTTTCCTATTTGTATGCCCAACCATTATCAAACCACGCCAATCACCAGGCACCAACCTTTACACAAAAATGAAACTGCATGACGCAACACAGTACATAGAAGAAACTGTTGAAACACAGGTGGTAAAAGACCCTATCCACAACTGGTTTTTTAATCCCGATAAAGAAAACTATTCTCACAAGGTCGTAGACTTTGCCAACGCTCGCTACCAACCAACAACAGTCGATATCAGAACAGATCCATACTACCGTTCTGGCGGTGAAGTAAGCTTTGCTGAACTTCAATCAACAAAAGATGATACAACGCTACCAATAAAATTTGCTCCACGAAAATCAACACAAAGACATTTTGCCAAAAGATCTGAAATTGACATTGAAGAAGAACCTATTCCTGTAGAGGACGACCTAGACGGACAAAGAAGCCTTTTACGTCAGTTGGTTGCCAAAAACAGTTCAAAACCACTTAGCCGAGACGATATAGCAACACCTCGCGGGAAATTTAAAACTTTTATTTCAACGCATCCCGCAGAAAAAGAACGGCAAAAATATGACTCTGCAATTGAACATGGAAGAAAAGAATTTAAAAAGTTCATCGCTCATGAAAAACAACCACTCAAGAGCCCAACCCAAACACCAGAAAAATCCCAATTCAAGGATTTTATTCACAGCACACAAGAAAATAGCGAGGTTCATGGAGTCGCAAAAAATATAATGCAGCCTCCAAAAGTACAATTTAAACGCATGCTTACAGAAAATTATGCCCCCGAAGAAGAAATGCCACAAGAGGCAAGAACAGAAGAGCAACCATCTCAGAATCAACATCCACAACTAAGAAATATTCGCGCACCATCACTTGAACATGAGCGCAATGCACAACGCAGCAGACTAAAATCACTTATGGCAGAAAATACAATGGAAAACCCTTTCAAAAAAGCTCATCCTAATTTCGAAAGGGAGTAATGATACGAGAATTATTTCTTCCAAGCTTACTAAAAGGCCGACGATATTTTTCTGAGTCAAGCCTTGGTATATCCCTCGAGCCAACAAATATACGAGCAGTGCTAAGCCAACTAACTCCCGCAGGAAATATTGTAGAAAATATTTTTTCTTACTCCATTCCAAAGCCAGAAAAAAAAGAGCTTGAAAATAATAGCACTTTCCAATTAACAAGCCTTATAACGCCACTTCAAAAGCTAAAAAAAGCGGTACACCAACCGGACAACATAAGGCTCTCGATTCCATCATCTCTTGTTGTTCTTAAAGAACTCGAGATGCCTTTTTGCAATCGCGACAAAATTAAAATGGTTGTTGAATATGAAGTCGAACCACTTCTTCCATTCCCAATTCAAGAAGCATTTGTTGATTTTATAATCACAAGCAAATCTTTAAAGGGAAAAAGTTGTCGAATCATTGTTGCCGCTGTACGTAAAAGCGATGTAGAGAAATTATTAGACGTCTGCCAAGAAGCACAGTTAATCCCACATTATATTTTTGTAGATCTTTTCGCCGCATATGGGTTATTGCAAACAATTGGCAGAAAAGAAAAGCCGCACACGACCGCTTTGATTGAAATCGAGCCACACACAACCAAAGTAGCCATGTTAGAAATCGGAGCGCTCCGATTTGTGCGCAACATCCACTACGGCTCCCTTTCCTTTATTGAATCATTACAAAATGCAACAGATTTGCCACCAGAAGAATGTAAACAGAAATTTGAGGTCTATGGCGTTCAGACAAGCAAAAACACTGACTACAACTCTGCAATAGACTCTGCTATCAACCTTCTGGCAAAAGACATAATATTTGCTCTTGATTCATTCCGCATGCAGGCAACAAACTTTCCAGAAATTCGCAATGTAACCATTTTGCAGCGTGATTGTTTTGTTAAAGGGTTTGCCTCAAAACTCGAAAAAATAATTAATTTAAAATGCCACGACTTTCCAACCGAAATTTTGACAACAAAAAATATAATAGAAAATAAAAGCACTTCACGCGCTTCAGATCTTTCTCCTTATGTAACCGCACTTGGAACAGCCATTGTGCGAGCCTCACACAATGAATTCGATTTAGGTGGTGATTTTACAGCTCAGGCAAGTAAAAAACTTTTTAAACGATAATTACTTACGGGAGGAATCCTTACTGCAATTCTTATTGGTTGCATAGGGCTTTATGGATATTTTCAGCTCAGCGCATTAGCACATCAGGCAAATACTTTTGAAACAAAGGCAATCAAAACATTTAAAAGCCTTTTTCCTAAAGACAAGCGGTTTGCCAGAAAAATTCGGCTAAAAAAACTTTCACTAGATAGCAAACAAATTGTTGCAGAGCACGAATCACGATGGAATAACTTCGGTTGCCAAGACACAAAACCACTCGAAACTATACTAGAATTAATAACAATCACCGACAAAAACAAATTCAACACAATTATCGACAATCTGCGCATATCAACAAACGATACGGGCAATATCGTACTTGATCTTGCAGGCTCTCTAACAACACAGGGAGAAAGAGCAAAACTGAAAGGCTTTATTGAACGATTCCGGCAAGCAAAGCTTTTAGAACTATTAGAATTTACAGAAGGTTCATATGATAGTTCTTTAAAAACAACTGCTTTTACGGCCCAAATGAGTATGAGACAATCATGAAAAACAACGATTTTTTGGATACAATACTTGCGCGGTGCGAGGAATTAGAAACAAGCACTTTTAGAACATATGTTCTTACCGGGCTTGGAATTTTTACATTTATTATTGCCTTTTCCCTATATCAAATTAATTCCACAAGCAAAAACTTACTACGCACAATACGGACCAATAGAACTCTCTCCCAACAAGCATTAGACCTTGTTACACGTAAAAAAATATTGGACGAAAAAGAACAGACATTTACCGAACTGCTAGCAGAAAAAGAACTTAAAGGCGGAATCGTTCCTTTTCTTGTAAGCTTTTTACAAAAACATGGAGCAAATCCTGAATCTGGCTGGCAAGAAACTTTAGAAAGTCTTTCTGTTCCAAATAATGAAAGCGCTGAAGAAAAGCGTGTAAGGCTCATCTTTCGTGGACAAACAACCGAGCAAATGGTTAATTTAATAGAAGGTCTTCGTAGAAAACCGGTGGTAATGATCAGAGAAATCGATGTAAAGCGAGAAGCCAATACACTCCTTCTAGAACTGCTCATCGCCACCAGAATCACCAGAGCACGAGCATAAGCTTAGAAGGGGCCCGCGATGTTTAAAAATTATCTAAAAAAACTACTGTTAACCTTAATTTGTTTCAGTAGCACCATATCTTGTACTGCCCAGGATGATCCTAAACAGGTTCCGTTTTCACCACCCAAACTTAATCTAAAAAAACGATCTGCACGGCGCACTCGCCAAGCACCAACAATGCCAAGGCCTCAAATTTCAAAAACACAAACACCGTCACCTACGGCGCCGCGCCCCACTCAAGATGAATTATCCCAACCGGCTACCACGGAAGTAAACGAAGAAAATGGCAATATCTTTTTAAATTTTGACAATGTTTCTTTGGCAAGCATCGTTGACCACTTGGCCGAACAAAAAAAAATTAACGTTATTCCACACAAAGATTTAGCTAACACCAAGGTTTCGCTTCATACAAACGAACCGTTTTCGCTAACTCGCGCATGGAATATTATGCTCACACTGCTAGAAATGCACGGGTTCAGCATTATTGATGTTGGAGGAATTCATAGAATTGTCTCTAATAAAGACAACATGTCAGAACCACTTCCAATCTATTCTTCTGCAAACGGAGTTAAACCAAAAGATCTTCCTGAAACCGATAAGGTAATCAGATATATTTATTTTTTACACAACATAAAAGCAGAAATGGCTGCCAGCATTCTGAACAAAATGCTGGACAACCCTGTACAAATTCAAGGTGACCTTGATGTATGCATTATTAAAGAAAAAAGTCTAAGTATTAAAAGTGCAATGAAAGTTATCGAAGAACTCGATGAGGGAGGATTGCGCCAATCGATTAAAATGCTTCCTATCCACTACACAGATCCAGATACCGTAGCACGACTCTTCCAAAACGAACTCGCTCCCCAAAAAGGCCGAGGGAAAGAAAGAGTTCGCTTTGTTACAACACAAAAAAAAGAAGTCAATCATTTTTCATCCGATGTAAAAATTATTCCTAACTCACAACGAGGGGTTGTTTTCCTTCTTGGCACAGAAATTGATCTTAAACCATATGTCGAATTCATAAAAAAATACCTTGATGTTCCAATGGATGACGCAGAATCAAGAATCCACGTTCGCGAAGTACTCTACTACGATGCAGAACAACTCAAAAGAATCGTTAATCAGGTTATTCGCCCACCACAAGGAACAAAAAGTGGTGATTTTGGATACTTTGAAGATGTTGTAATTACAGCAGAATCACCCAAAAGCGGTCCGTATGACAACTTTGGTAGCGGCAACAGGTTGATTATCGCTTGCAACAAAGATGATTGGGTACGGCTCGAAAAAATCATTGATCGAGTAGATAAACCACAACCACAAATTACTCTAGAAGTTATGATTGTAGATGTGTCACTTGATATGACAAAAAAACTAAGCGCTCACTTACGAGACACTGGAGTTGGAGTTTTTGGAACCGACACAGCATTCCGCCTGGCTAACATATACAACGTTCCTGCAGGAGATATTGGCTCGTCTTCTCTACGAGAAGATTCTATGCACAACATTCTCGATAGTGTTAAAGGCGAAACAACAACAAAATCATCTGTTTTAACACTTGGCAGCCACACAGAGGGAGAGAAGTCTGGAGCATGGGGAATTATAAGAACACTACTGGACCAAGATAACGCTAACATTATTTCGCAGCCCTTCCAGGTCGTTAACAACCGCGAACGATGCGAAATTGTCTCCACGCAAAAAAGCCGTGTTGAAGGTGAACTTAAACATTCTTATGCAGACAAGTTACTTCAAAACAAAGTCGACGTTAACGCAAAAACAAGTGCCGTTATCACACCACGCGTTAATAATGCTGGAATTATCGATCTAACCATAGAAATCAGGGTTGAAGATTTTAAAGATAGAACAGCGTCTCACCCAACTATAAACAGCCGTAGCCTTAACACTCGCGTTTCCATGGGTGTTGGAGAGGTTCTTGTCCTAGGCGGCCTTACAAGAAGTAAACATGCGGAAAATCAATACAAAACACCAATCCTTAGCTCAGTACCAATCTTTGGAAACTTTTTTAAAAGCAAACAAAAACGGATCGACAAAAAACACCTGTATATTTTCATCCGCCCTACAATAATCAAGCCACAATTTGAAGGCCGCGCAGACGACTACACACAATTCAAACTTGACTATGCAAAACACCAAATATTTAAAGTAGAAAACTATTCAAAATCAAAAGACCCAATTCAGCGCTTCTTCTTTAAACCTCGCAACCACAGCATTCAAGAAACGATGGATGATATAAAATCTCGCCGCTTCCACTACATCGATGATTTTGTAGAAAAAAAATACATGCCACCAACAGCTGATATGAGAAGAGATCCTTACTACAGAGCACGAGAAACTTTGGGTAAACGCACAAAGCTGGCAAAGGCTGGTACTAAGCGTGCTCTTAAAAATATGAAGAGAAGAAAGAAGGCATAGTTTATTTTTATTATAATTTATCCTAAAGAAAAAGGTGTCCAACAACCTTGATAACTCTTCCAAGTCTATAAAAATCTTCTGGCTCTTATAAATGATACTTCGACAGATGATGGTTCTTCGATATCAAACATTTCTTCTGGTTTTATCGAATAATAAACATCAAAATCAATTTCAAGTTTTTTGCCTCGAAACTTTTTGATTTCTTCTAAAAACGTGAAACTCAAATCATACAAATCTTTCACATTAACTTTAAATCCAAGACCACCATCTATAGCGTTTTGTTTCTTAATATCCCCGTATAAAAGAGCCTGTCCTATTGCAATAATAAAAGTCCCAAGCCACTCCGCATTAGTATCAACTAAAACACGCTCATCATCATTCAAAATATTTTGCAACCATTCCCATTCATCAACCAGAGAACCAAGGCCAACATCCCAGTCTC
>DAOVOC010000066.1 GCA_030629865.1 bacterium | reverse complement strand
TAAGAAAAAAGCTGCACCTAAGAAAAAAACTGCGAAAAAGGCTGCTCCTAAACGCAAAGTAGCCAAGAAAAAAGCTGCTCCTAAGAAAAAATGGTCAGCTAAGGAAAAAACTGCTAAAAAGGCCGCTCCAAAACGCAAAGTAACCAAGAAAAAAGCACATAGCCACAAAGGCCGTACTCATAAAATGAGAGCACCGGCAAGAAAAAGGTAATTTGATTTACCGACTCCCAAAAAAATTCGACACGCGGTGGGAATCCCTGCCGCGTGTTTTTTCTTTTCAGGACTTCGAACTATCTTTCGGTATACTTAAAAAGGATTTATTCTACGTTATAAAAGGATAAGTAAGTGCTTCCGTTGGTATTTCTTATAACAGACCTTACTTTCTGGATGACTTTTGGCATCCATATGCTCCACCTGCCACTCCTTTTGCTTGCACTTCAACCCAAAGAATATGTAATTACATATATCCTTGGAATAGCACTTCTTTTGGAAAACGTTGTACTTACGCACAACTTGCCCGCCTCAGCAACGTTTCTTTTTATTCTTTTCTGGACGACCAATCATTTAACAAAAACATGGGTGTTTTTAGAAAAATCCATGCTTAGCGCCATAGTCTTATGCCTGTGCTTAGCACTACAAATATGTTTTGAATCAATCGCCAGCCCTTTGACAACGACACCAGCCATTGTACTAACAACATTTACCGTTAATATAATCGCATTATTCATCATTAAATCGGTTTACTCATATTCATAATCAACCCCCATTCGACATAGTGCAAAACATTAATTACCATAAGCTTATAAGCGTATTTCACAGGTACGTGGGGCAATCGCTTTTGGTTCGTTTTATTACGGTCAAGAGAGGAAAGTCTGGACTCCTAATGGGAAGGACGCCGTGTAAGGCCACTTAGTGGTACAAGCACGGGGGGCGTAAGTTCACGGAAAGTGCAACAGAAAGTAAACCGCCTGCGGCTTTAGGGTCGTCGGTAAGGGTGAAACCGTGCGGTAAGAGCGCACGCTCATGTGCAGTAATGTATGTGTGTGGTAAACCCCGTCCGGAGCAAGACAATGTAGGCGCACGTTTTGGATCTCCTATTTCCAAGTGTGCGGGTATGTCGCAAAGATGCATGGTTGCCGGCCAGCAATGGTCACAGAATCCAGCTTACAAGCGTACCTGTGATTTAAAAAACATATTAATCAGGAATCCGAATGCTCAACCGGCCCATCAACTACAAATATCTGATTTTTTCTACAGCTCCATTTGCAGCATTTTTCATAGGATACCTTGTAACAATGCTTTGCCTGAGCACAAAGAAAACTACTATCCCTAACTTGCTTGGCAAAAATGTTCACGAAGCACTAAAAACAGCTTCTGAAAGCGGATTTGCAACCAAAATACTTACAACTGTTGTAGCGCACAATCTTGCAAATGGAACGGTTATTACACAAATTCCAACCCCAGGAAGTACCGCCAAAACCAATAGTATTATTTTTTTACAACTTTCAGAGCAAAACCAACTAAAAAAAGTTCCTCAGCTTATAGGTTCTTCAACAGCAACTATAGAAGATATTTTAAACACTGCAGAAGTGCCATTTAAATTAATTAAGCTAGGGCACTTATCCCCACAGAATCATTGCTTTGCTCAATATCCATCTGCAGGTCAAAAGAAATTACACGAGCACGCAACAGCCTATATTTCCCAAAGCTGTAAGAAGCAATTTTTAATGCCAAACATTGTAGGGACGCCACTTGAGCAGGCAAAAGAAGCTCTCGAAAGCCAAGGCATAATACTTGAATGCGATACCACTCAAAACCAACAATCTCAAGAAACAGTTATAATTCAACAGCGCCCTCTTCCAGGTTCTGTTATCAAACTTTCAGACAACACAATTATTCGAGTACATGTTTTAAAAAAAGAAACCTAAGTTTACATACGGTAAAATGATAAGGCTTGAAGGAACCTAGGTAGACCAAGTCAAAGCGAGCATGGAACCGTGTACTGGCTGCATTGCAAGTTTGCACTAGCGATTATTTACTGGTACAGTTCACGAAGTTAAGCCACAGCACACTCTGTAAAATCCGGGAAAACTATATGAAAATAATGCAACAAATTTTGTATTCAGGACTTTTACTGGCCGCTCATCTAACGTTCCAATCAAGCGTCTACACAATGGAACATAAAAGCTCACCTGAAGAACAAAAAGACCATGCTCTCGCTCCGCAATTACCTTCTAGGTTCACAGGCAAACTAAAATCCAAAAATCCACACCATGGCTGGGAAAATTATACTCAGTCAGAATACAATAAAATCTATAAAGACAGAAAACCCCTAAGAAGAAACCCGTCAAAAAGGCTGCAACAACCATCAAAAAGAAATTAACCAAGAAGAAAGCTGCTCCTAAGCATAAAATGGCTAAAAAATTTCTAAAGATTTCAACACGCGGTGGTATTACCTGCCGCGTGGTTTCTTTTTCTCCACTCAAATATGAAAACACTTAGGTTTAGACCAAATCAAACCTGCTTTTGAGCCGTGTACTGGCAATCCAAATAAGAAGCCCTATAAGTCCAAGCAGAACACCAAGGCAAACTGAATATGGTATAAATCCGCTTTTCCCAAGGACTACAGAGCGGCCCATTTCATGCAAATACAAAAGTGGGTTAAGCAAAAAAAGCCACCCCGCTTTGGGATATTTAGCGGCAATCATAGGCCATTTGGGTGCAAACATGGCGATAAAAGCCAATGGATTGATAAATCTGGCAAAAGTTGAAAAATCCCATGTTCCAGCTGTCCACCCAGCAGATGTAATGCCCAGAATACTATCAAAGAAGCGAATAACTAAAACCGTAAACAAAAACTTGAACAATAATGCAAACGAAAATTGAATTGTTCCATACAAAAATAAAGCAGCCAAGGGAATTATGGGCAGAGAAAGCACAAGAACTTTGAACGTAAATGCAAGGGTGTAACCAGTTAGCATAAGCGGCACAGAAACTGGCGTTGTAGCAACAAAATTAAGAGCTCCTCCGCTACCAAGTCCCGAAAGAACACCAGCCATCGCACCCATCGCTTCTGTTGTAAAAAGACGGCTAATCATTACAAGCGTTGTATATTCTCTAGAAAGTCCAATCTGTGGAAGCAAAAACAGTAAAACAAATGCTTGTAGAGAAAAAGGGACTAATGATGCAAACAACCGCTTAAAAAAGCTTTTGCGAAGCATAATCAGCTCAATTGCTATCATGTTGTATAAAAATCTAGCCGCAAACATCCTCGGGCTCCTAAAACATATCTAAACGTTTTTTCAGCTGAATAAAACCAAAAATACCGAATACAAATGAGCAAAATAACAATCCAACTCCACTAACCCAAAAAGGCAGATATCCATTTGGTCCCAGCAAGGATACACGAATCGCTTCACTTGCAAGCATTATTGGGTTGAGCAAAAATAATTTACCAACAATTGGAGAAAAACTGTCTACAGCACGCCAAGGAAAAAGATTTCCACCAATAATTAAGAACGGATACAGCCCGCTGCGCCAGACAAACGAAATATCAGAAACATCGCAAATAAAGCTTGCATAGAATAATGCCAACACTCCTGTCAAAATACCCGTTAAACCAAGCGCAACAAGTAATTTAGGAATTGATATTGCAGATAAATCAAAAAGGTTCCACATCAAAATTTTGCCTAAAACTAGAAAAATCAATGAACTGAAGAGCACTCGCAGTGTATGTGAAAACAAAAGCTTTAAAATAACGGGCCAGCGTGAACATGGCAAAGAAAGCTCGTAGCGCAGTGTGCCATTCTTTTCAATATCGGTTACAACACGCAAAATAGTACTCATACTTTCGAAAAGCCCCCCAATAAGAACAGCTCCCGAAAAGAAAATGTTCACATATTCACTGGGCATTCCAATAATAGGTAATAAAAAAACCAAAACAATCGCACGACTAGCCATCCAACAAAAACTGTTGATAAACAACCTTTTAATGTTTCTAAAAAATGACAAAAGCTCTATGTAAAGAAGGTTTAGAAATATTGAGGCACTCATTTTATTGTTCCACGACACAAAATATCGGACTAAGCACTTAGAAATATACCAAATATTGTACAAAAACACCGAATTTTAAAGCTCATTTGCATATTCACTCAGCTTATCAGAAAATAATGTTGGTTATATGTAGTCAATAAAAAGCAGTAAATATCATGAAGAAAATTAAAACTTTATTTTTGTTTGCATCACCGGTCTTCATGCCAGTCTATTCGCTTTTCCCTGCTGAAAACATTGATCAGATAGCTGCTCAGACAAAACAATACATAAGTAAAATTAAGGAAAACGAAACTCAACACGCCAAACTCGCAAAAAGAATTAAAGAAACTAAATCTGAAACAGAGCTAAATAAACTAAGAAACCAGCGAATCAATTTGGAAGCAGATTTTACCGAATTACAAAAAAAATGTATTGCCATTATAGCAGAAGCTGAAGAAGAACAACAAAGGCAAATGCAGCTTGAATGTAAAAAACATAAGAAACCAGAAGTATCAAAAGGCAACATTCTCAAATTAAAAGAAGCCCATAAAAAACCAACAAAAACACCTAGTGAATTACAAAAAAATTGGACTCGTAAAGCAAAAGCAATTCTTGAACTAAACCGCCAACTAGACCTTGCACAAGCTAATCAGGAAAAACAAACTCAGGAAAGCTCACAACAAAATCCGATTCAAACTATCCCAACACAAAAAACTATAGAAATACAAATTCTCACATTGCCTATTTTTTCGCTCATAGCTGGAACTGTAATAATTCCAGCAACAGCGGTGGTTGCCACATATCTGTTGGCCAGAAAAAAACAAAAACAAACCGGAAGATCAACTCGCCAAGAAATGCTTAGAATCGTACGTAAAAACCCACTAACATATTTTGCTACATCTACATCAGCAATCGCATGTACATGGTTGGGCATTCATTCACTTGTAAAAACAAGAGCCGCAAACATAAACATATAATCTAGGACAATAATGTTGAGGCAGCCAAAACTGATCTAGTTTTGACACAAAATAAAAAAATACTAAAATCCAATTAATGATCATATTGGTGTTTGTATATTGAAAAAGAAAAGGGCAGTTGTGAAAAGTAAAATATTACTAGCAATCATTCTTTTTTTTGGTGCAGAAACATCGGTTAGATCAGCTTCTGCTTACATGCATTCGGCGAATTGTAGTCCCAAGTGCAACACTAGTCTATCCGATAACTACTCCAGTTTCTTCAAAAAATACTTGTGCTGGTGTTTTAAATCCAAGAGATTTTCGAGGCCTACTATTTAATTTACACATGATCGTAAAAATGTCGTCATCTGTCAGAGATTTGAAGCTACTTCCTTT
>DAOVOC010000050.1 GCA_030629865.1 bacterium | reverse complement strand
TGGATCATCCGATCAAGTCGGATGATGACAGAAGGCAGAACATTGTTTGGTTAAATTTACATTTATGCAATAACATCGAAATATATGGTTTTTCGGTGTTATTTTAACTATTTCAGTTTTTGTGCCGCTTCGACAAAGCCGATAAAAAGCGGGTGCCCCAAACATGGTCTTGATGTGAATTCTGGGTGAAACTGTGTTGCAATAAACCATGGATGGTCTGGTAGCTCTATCATTTCTACAAGTTTATTATCTTTGGAGCGGCCAGAAATAACCATGCCAGCATTTTCCAAATCTTTAATAAAGGTTTCATTAACCTCGTAGCGGTGGCGGTGGCGTTCTTTGACTATTTTTGCACCATAAAACTTTGCTGCACGAGATTTTTCTTTAATATGGCACTCGTATGATCCAAGGCGCATTGTTCCGCCTTTTTGAGCTTGCTTACTGCGCTTTTCTGTGCTGCCAGAGCTTGTTGTCCACTCTGTTGCTAGCGCAATGACTGGATGTGGTGTTTTTCCGTTAAACTCTTTGCTGTCAGCGTTTTTGAGGTTTGCTTTGTTTCGAGCAAATTCAATAACTGCAGCTTGAAAGCCAAGGCAGATGCCAAAGTATGGAATATTGTTTTGCCTAGCAAATTGTGCTGCTAAAATTTTTCCTTCAACTCCGCGACTGCCAAATCCTCCTGGAACGAGAATCGCGGCCAGCTCCTTGAGTGTATCTGTTCCATCACGTTCTAGTTTTTCTGAATCGATGTATTTGATGTCTGTTTTGCAGCAGGTGTGCATTTCTGCATGTTTGAGTGCCTCGATTATGGACATGTAAGCATCGGGTTGCTGTGTATATTTTCCCACAATGCCGACGGTAATAGTTTGTTTGGCTTTCTTTTTCATGTACATAATGCTTTGCCAGCAGCCAAGATCGACTGGTTTCGCCTTTATATTTAGTTTTTTGATTACAATGTCGTCAAATTTTTGTTCATTGAGCATGAGTGGAACTTGATAAATAGAAGGGGCATCTAATGCTGATATGATCGCTTCTTCTTCAACATTTGTGAAAAGTGAAATTTTACGACGTTTGTCAGCATCGAGTTCAAATTTGCTACGGCACACCAAAATATCTGGTTGAATGCCTAGTGATCGTAATTCCTTTACAGAGTGTTGGGTTGGTTTGGTTTTAAGCTCTTTTGCCGTTTCGATGTATGGAACTAGCGTGACGTGAACAAAAATCGCTTTATTTTTTTTCTCCGCTTTAATTTGTCTGACAGCCTCTAAAAAGGGTAACGATTCGATGTCGCCCACTGTTCCGCCAATTTCTACGATGATAACATCGAATGTGCCGTTTGGGCGTGCCATCTGGGTGATTGATTGTTTGATTTCGTTTGTTATATGCGGAATAACTTGGATGGTTGATCCCAGATACTTGCCTTCTCGTTCTTTTGCAATAACATTGCGGTAAATTTGGCCTGCCGTAAAATTATTGTTTTTTGTCATCCGGGTGTTGATAAATCGTTCGTAGTGCCCCAAGTCCAGATCTGTTTCTGCGCCGTCTTCTGTTACAAAAACTTCACCATGCTGCAACGGGCTCATGGTGCCTGGATCGACATTTATGTAGGGATCGAGCTTAATTATTGTGACTTTAAGGCCGCGAGACTCGAGCAGTGAAGCGAGTGATGCTGCAGTTATGCCTTTGCCAAGTGATGAAACAACTCCGCCCGTAACAAAAATAAAATGCGTCATAACCGCCTCCCCAAGCCACTTGATGGTCAATCAACAAGCTTTAATGGTAACAGATGTTTTAGGAAGGGCGAATAGGTAAATATGTTTAATTTTAAGCGTTGGCTTGTTTTGTGCTGCTTGGTACGATAGATGCTGCTTACAAATTTTATATTTGATGAGGTGATTAATGTTTGATTTTTTATTCACTCAAGGTTTTCTGTGGGGTTTTTTAGCAACCGTTCGTCTTTGGGCTATTGCGTGCGTTATTTCGCTTGCTATTGGGGTTGTTTGGGGTGCATTAACCTGCAGCAGGCTTCGCATTCCTGTTGTTTCCAGGCTCATTGAGATAATTATACTTGGTTTTCAGGGTGTTCCATTTTTTGTTCAGATGCTCATTTCGTATTTTGTTATCCCTGATCTGCTTGGAATTAATCCTTCCGCATTTGTTACTGGGGTTGTCAATTTAGGGCTTTGTTCTGGAGCGTACATGGCAGAAATCGTTCGCAGTGGCATAGGAGCTGTGCCGGCAGGGCAGTGGGAAACCTGTAAAGTTCTTGGTTACAGCAATGCGAGAGCATTTATATATGTTATCGCTCCACAGGCGCTTTTTCGTATGATGCCGGCAATGGTTAATGAATTTAACGCTATTTTAAAAAGTACATCCATGCTTTCGGCCATTGGCGTAGCAGAAATGACCTTAGCAGGAAAAAATGTAATCGCGCGCAGTTTCAACCCCGGCATTGTATATCTTGCGCTTGCTGTAATTTACCTGTGCATGACGCTCGTTCTTTCATCAACCTCTCGCATCATCGAGAATAAAATGTCAAAAAAAGGACGTTTTGGCATATAAATTCGCCCGATTTGATACGCCTAAAAATGCTTGATAGGTTGTCCTTAGTAAGTAGCCACGTTTTTAGGTACAAAAAATTATGAACATTATTCTAAAAATTATTTTTTTATCTTCAGCTTTCTGCGCTGTGGGCCAGGCATTTTGTCCGGTTTACTCTCACGGGCGTATTTCGGAGCGTGTTTATGAACAGTTTAAAAAGCGAGTTCAGATTGCTCTTAAGGATTCAAATGAAGTGTCGACTCGTGCATTAACTGAAGAGTACGAAGGCTATCTTAAGTGTTGTGGTGTTTCTGATGAAAAAAACAGAAAAGAATTAACAGCAGATCTTATAGATGATTGTCGTTCGGCTATTTTTTGGAAGAAAGCTGCATTATGGAGTTTAGTCAGCGGTGCTGGAGTTGTAGCTGTTGGTTGTACAATTCATTTTGCGCGTAAAATGAATTGGTTTGGTGGCAAAGATGATAGCGGTTTAGTTCCAGATCCTGAAATAAAACCTTACCCGAAAACCAGAGTAGAGCCTGAAAAAAGTATTTGTTGCGGTGATCAAATAGGTCCTGTAACAAGGCCTAAGGGCAAAAGAACATTTAATTCAAACTTACAGCTGCAGGTCGCGCCGTGTACCGTCGAAATCCCTAAATATAAACAATTGCAGGCCCGTTCGCTTTTACAGAATGTCGATAATGGGCAAATTAGCAAGTGTGCGTTTTTCTCCCTCTACCATATTGCAAAAGCAAAGCAAAAGCTTGATGGAAGTGATGATGGCGTTGCAAGGTGGGACGAGTGGCAAAAAATAATGGATACATTTCCTGTAGATAGCGAAGCGTTAAAGAAGAAACAGGCTATTGATGCCTATGTTACAGCTAATCCTACTACTGGAGCGGCCGTCCATTTGAATCCAGAGATAAGTGATCTTGTAACATTTATTCAGGAAGTGCCGTTTTTTAGAGAGAATCTGTGGGATGGTGAAAAGGGCCGAGTGAGTGATGGGATATTTCTTTTGAATAATCCTGAATTGCTTTTACGTATGGCGAAGGATGATTCCAAGAAGGCTGAATTTAAAGGCGCTGTAGAATCAGAGACCTCAATAAAGTTGTCATATTCAAAAAAACATCTTGTTCAACCGCTACCAGAATTGTTTGATGGATATCAGTCAGGAAAGCATGATTTGTTAGGGGTGTCGTTTTATAATGGACACTTTTTTGGGGTTCATTTGCCAACAGAAGCCAAAGAGAATAAAACAGCAGATCTTATTAGTTACAATTCAAGCTCACGAAATGCTGACACAAGTCGAGATGATTTAGCTAAAACAGGATTTACTTGTAGTGGCCCAAGCCTTGATGCCCTATTCTTGCTTGCACGTGAAGTTGTGTTTCCACAAGACTAATCGTCGTCTTCGTCTTCAGTTGGTGTTAAAACTTTATCAATAACGTGAATGATTCCGTTAGAGCACAAGATGCTTTTTTCTATATTTGCCTTTTCTTTTGCTCCCTGAACTTTTCCATCGGCGGTTATGCTGACATAGCTACCTGCAATGCTTTCTAACTTTCCTTTAAGTTGTGATTTTGGCAGATTAAATCCTGGTATGACGTGGTACATGATGCGTGGTCGCAAAACTTCGAGAGTCTGAGACATGTTTGCTTTTGCAAAAGCCGTATTGGAAGGAACAAAGACTGTGAATGGAGCAGGAGCCTCTGTTTGTTTTGCAGACTCTGTTAGTTCTGCAGTTGCAACAGATTTAACAAAAGCAAAAAGCCCCGCTTTGGAAGCTTCTTCCATAACGTCACCTAACTTTTGTGCTTTTAAAAACGCCGGCAAGATAAGAAGAGAAAGTAAGAATAGTTTTTTCATAATTTTTTCCTCCCATTTTGTTTAATAAGATTTTCTCTTATGTTCAAATTTTAATTCTTTTGGTGGCTGGCCTGGTGACATAATCGATAAAGTCGCCTGCAGAGCCATAACGCTCTACGGTTAAAGTTACCTTTTTGTGTGTTAATGTGGAAAGCGCGCCAAGCGCTAATTTTCTTCGAGGTTCGAGTTTTTCGTAAACAGAGTCTTCGGCAAGTTGCCCTTCGTGTTCGTCAAAGACGGCTAAATTTGCGCGCATGTAGACCCAATCGTAATAATCCTTAATGCTTTCGATGTCGATGAGGACGCTTTCGCCAGGTTCTAATCGTTTTACAACCGTTTTTGCAAATCCCCAGTTGGCATATTCGTCTGAGTCTTGCTGCTGTTGGTAAACAAAACAGGTTACAAAAACTGGCTTTCCGGTTTGGTTTTCGACTTCAAAGTCGAGTTCTCGTAGCTTTTCGCGGCCGTTTGCATGTTCGATCCTGTAATCGGTTTGGTCGAGTATGTATCCATATTTTTCAACTTCGACAAGAATGGTTTTGCCTTTAAGATTTTTTAGCAAATCAAGATCTAGTAGGCGTTTGTCGTCATTTATTTCTGGAGTGACTTTTAGGGCTTCTTCTTGAGTATTTGTGATCGCTAGGTATGCAAATACGTCTTTTCGAATACGTTTGTTGGCAATTTCATCGATGTCTATTACTATTTCGTCTCCTGGATACATTTTGTAGATTGGGCTTTTATCCCATCGCCACGTTTGGTATTTACTTTTTTTGATGTACGAAAAACATGTGACAAAAATTGTATTTCCGCTTCCATTTTTAACTAAAAAGTCGAGCGAATCTTTGCGCAATTTACCTTGATTTTGAATTTTGCGTTTTTCTCCTGTGGCTTCTAAATAATGTTTTAATAGTTCGTCGCGTGACATTGTTTCAGGATCAATAGGCTTTGTTTGCTGTTTTCTGGGTATGGTTTTATGTTTTCTTGGTGTTTCTGGTTTTTGATAGCGGTAAGATGGCGTTTTGCGCGCAGCTCCTTTTTTCTGCGTGAACCTGGCACATCCAATGCAAAGAGATAGTGCCATTATTATCGTTACAAGGCTTAGTCGTGTTTGTATTGTTGGTACCACGAACTTTACTCCTTACTATGTTTAATGCGTTTTGCCTTACTCGGTGAGTTGCTGCAAACTTATCATGAGCTTGTGATGGGGATGAAGAATTTAAAGTGACCGATTAGGAAAGAAAAGTGCGCTCTACAAATCCAACGTTGCGCGCGACTTCGTCGTCAGCTTTAATTGATTTTTCTGCTTTTGCTACTGAATGCAGAACTGTGGCGTGACTTCTACCACCTACATAGTCGCCGATGGTTTTGAGTGAACATGGTGTATGCTTTTTTATTAAAAAGATGAGGACTTGTCTTACAGAAGCTGTTTTTCTATCCCTTTTTTTTGATCTGAGTGTTGTTGTTGAGATGCCATAGTGTTTGCCCACGGCATCCATAATTTCGTGGGGAGAAATTTTTTGTTGAAAGCCTTCTGTGTTTGATTGAGGTATGAGTTCTTGCTCTACAAACTCAACAGAAAGGTTACATTCTTTAAGTCCTGCAACTGTACACAGCCGTGTCAAAGCTCCTTCTAGTTCTCGGATATTTGATTTAACACGTGATGCAATGGCAGTTGCTACTTCATTTGATAATTTTATACCGTGCTCAGCTGCCTTTTTAATTAAAATTGCTACCTTAGTTTCCAACGATGGAGGCTGTATATCTGCAATTAGGCCCCATCCAAAACGGGATCGTAGACGGTCTTGCAACCCTGTAATTTTGCTAGGTGGTGTGTCGCTAGAAAGAATCAGTTGTTTGCCGGCTTCATGTAAAGCATTAAAGAGATGGAAAAAAGCTTCTTGAGTTTGTTCTTTTTGCGAGAAAAATTGCACGTCGTCTATAAGTAATATGTCTACTTTACGGTACTTTTCGCGAAAATGGTGGATTCGGTCAAGCCTTATTGAGCGTATGAATTCGTCAACAAATGCATCGGAGCTTTTATATACTGCACTAATTGATGGTCTTAGGCGTACTGCTTCGTTGACAATGCAGTTCATAAGGTGTGTTTTCCCAAGTCCGGTTCCGCCGTAAATAAAAAGTGGATTGTATCCTTGTCCAGCTCCTTTTGCGACAGCATATGCTGCAGAATATGCAAGATGATTGCTTGGACCAACGACATAAGTATTAAAATTATAGTTTGCATACATACTTTGGGATTGTTTTTTTGTTTTTTT
>DAOVOC010000007.1 GCA_030629865.1 bacterium | reverse complement strand
GCATCGGCTATTTGCGTTGTGTTTACAGGTGCAATTGGAGGTATTGGGCGTGTGAAATCGAAGAACTTAATATTTTCTTCATTTTGTGGATCTTTATCTGCGAAGAGTGGTGTTCCTGTGCGTTCAAAGAATGTGTTTAAAGGTTTTCTGCGGCATTTGCCTGCTTTAATAATCGCTTCTATTTGTTCTTTGGCAATGACATCTGTTTTTGGTTCTTCTTTAGCAGTAACAGTAGTATGATCAGGAGTATCAGGCTTTTTAAATTGTTTGCGCAGAGCTGGGTGACAGGTTAAAACTACTGCAAAAGTATCAATTGCGGTTTGTTGTTGTTCCTTTGTAACTGTATATTCAGTTGTGTCAACTACGCTTTTAACTTTTTCGTCTTTATCTTTTTCTTTATCGGCTTTGTTTTGTTTAATTTTTGCTATGGCATTGTAAAGATTTTTGCCTTCAATTGCTGCATTGCCAAGGAAAATAGCACCTAATATAAATGATGCGTTATTATTGTGTAATTTTTCTTTTAGGGTGATTATGCGTAGCGCAAAATCTTTAAAGCTGCCTTTAAAACTTCTTTCGTTAACTGCTGTTTTATAATTTTTATAAAGAGCTAGGCCCCAAGCGGTTCCCAAAATAACGCCTTTAAGACTTTTTGTTATTTCCCAAGCACCATCAAATTTATAAGAAAATCCTTCTATTCCAAATCCTTCAGCCTTTGAGTGTTTTACCCAAGTTGGCAGGGCCTTGTTATCAATTGTTGAGACTGCTACGCATATTATTAACGTCATTTTTGTTACAAAGTTTTTCATTTTTTTCTCCTAATTAATTTTTGGTTAAGCAACTACCGGCAATACAAGCGAGGATGTTCGCATGCGTTGTGATACAAGTTTTTTATTCGTTTCTCTGACGACATATTGTGCAATTTCAGCTGATAGAACCCCATTGTTTTTTCTATTTGCTCTACGTCTTAATTTTTGTGCAAATTCTTCAATATCTCGTCCAACAATGTATGAATCCATGTTCTCGATGAGTTGTTGTTTTGAACTGATAAATGCTTTATCAAGAGTTACTCCGTGGCCAACAACTTCTTTGTTGAGATATAAATTAAATAGTTTCTCTCGTTCAATTTTGCCAGGACATGGCATTCGTACAACTTCACTAATTCGGCTTTCTACCGCAGGGTCGAGCGAATTGCGTCGGTTAGTTGCAAACACAAATACAATATCTTTGTTGGATGGTTTTTTTACTTTGTCTAAAAATGCCTGTGTAAGTTCTCGAGATTGTTCACTGGTTCCAATGTTTTCTCGATTACCAAGAAAGCCTTCTGCTTCGTCAATAAAGACAAGCACGCCTCGTTCGCTCTTTTTAGCAAAAGAGAATATTCGGTCTAGTTCAACTCTGTCTTTACCACGTTCGAGCTTAGTGAGTGATGTTCCAGAAAACATAACGTAGTCAAGGCCCGATTCTAATGCCAACGCACGAGCAGTAAGCGTTTTGCCAGTGCCGGGAGGGCCGTAGAACAAGATGTTTGGCATCGTTTCGCATTGTTCGCGTGCGGTTTTAAGAATGTCTGCAAGGTCAGAAATTTTTTCTTTAATTTCATCTGATGCAACTATTTCATCAATGCGAGACTCTTTGTTTTCTTCTGCATCATTTTTTAGAAAGCCAAAAATGCTGCTCAGGCCAGAAGACATGTTGGTTTCTTCAATAACAGTGGGTTTGCCAAGCATTTCGTCAGCTTTTTTGTAAGTAAGCTTGCCGGTGTAATAACACGCGATACTAATGCCAGCAAAAGCTACAATGTTGCGCGGTTTGGTAAGAGCGCTCATAATGTTTTGCGACCAGATTTGGGCGGTAATTCCAGCCTTTTCACGTGCAAGCTCTGCGGTTTTTTCGTGCCGGAGGTCTGCAAGATGTTCTTCTTCAGCTTGAACGGTATATTTTCTGTTGAATTCTATATCACTTTTAATGTCTTCTATCTCTTCATCTATAGCTGCAATGACTTTAGTTCTGTTTTGGCCTTTAACTTCAGTTAGTTTTTCGCGTCTTTTCTGTTTTAATGCGTCTTCAGAAATTTCCATTCTTGGCGCCATGATACCGAATGCTGCTTTGCCATTCATGGCAAATATATTCGTGTAGCTTGCGAAAGAAAGAGCCAAACAAATAAAAACTTTTAACGTATTTTTCATTTTTTTCCTTTTTATCTTATTAAATTAAACAGTGACAATTGGTTCTGTGGTTTGATTTTGTTGTGAAGCATAAGGCCAAGTTCGATTAAAACAGGCGATATGGCAATTGCAATAAGTCCTAAAGTTGGAATTAAGATAGCTTTTTTTATGATCGTATGTTGTTGTTTCATCATTTTCTGTGCGGTGTACACCAATTTTTGTGGCAATTTTTTGTAATTATCTTCTTGTGCTTTAAGGCTTTTTGTAATGTGTTCTTTTAATTGATTGTACATGTGATTTTTATTTGAGCCTTTAGTTATAACTTTTATCGTTTCTCTGTGCTCAAGCGCGTATAAATTCCACTTAATTAGACGTTCGTTAAGGTGATGCTTTATCGAAGAATGTGTAATTTTAAAGCGAAGTAGGTGGCCAAGGACATTAAATAGATGGCTTCCCACAACAACAATGTTCATTGCGTTTTTTTGAAGAAAACTCCCTTTTTTTAGCCTGTGGGTGGTCAGCGTTGTTGTTAAAACTTGTAAAAAGGCCTCTGCTGGAAATTGGAAAAAACTTTGAGCTGTAGCATCAAGAGCAGAACCGATGAGATTTGAAAGCATGTTAATGGCTTCAGTTGCTTGTGCCCAGCCAGGCTGAAAAAAAATTCCAACAGACTGCTGTAGAGGCATGGCAAAATTAATAGTTGCTTCGCGCCCATCTTTAATTTCAACATCTTTGGATTTGTTTATAATTCCTGGTTGCAAGTGTTTATTAATGCTACTTAAAATGTGGCTGATAAGGCTGTACGGAAGCGCTACGCTTTCGGTTGCATTGAGCTTGCTTAGACATTGGTTTAAGTTTTTTATGGTGTTTTGGGATGGGAGAGGAGTATCAAGCAATTCTGCAAAATTATTAGGATTTTTCGAAATTGTTTCTGCCAGATTGTCGACAAATGCGGTATCAAGTTTTTTTTCTATAACTTTGTTACTAAATACATTAAGAGCTGTAAGTGTACATGCTTTTAAATCGTTGTTTTTAAAACTTTTTGTTTTAAGACCTACCGAAGCGCTTAGATTTAATTTTTCAAGGGGTTTAAGGCCTGGTTGCCATGGTCCATTTGTTGAAAGAGTTTTTTTTAATAATTCCAACTCAAGCGGTTCTGTGTTTTTATCAAGCTTTGATGCAATTGCACAGGCAATACCGTTTTGCCTTGCACTTTGCATAGCTTGGCTTAAGTCTGAATTCGGGTTATAAAGCATTGCCGTAATCTCTGAGGCCATACTTTTAAAGATGGCGCATGAAATAGTTGGGAATCCTGCGCCCAGAATTAGGGTGCAGGTTAAGAAATGTATCGTAAATTTTCTTTTCCCAATTATCATTTTTTTATTCCTGTGTCTAAAACAGCCCGGAACTTACCCGAGTTGTTTGTTAGAGTTTTCCCTTTAGTTTACAAAGGGTTCTTTTTTATTGAATTTTACTTGTATCCCATGGTGCTGCATAAAGCTCAAATGCTAGAGGTCCGAGGTATCCTTCTAGGTTAAGGTTGCCAATCATATCAATTGCATTAGACATCACGTCCCCAGTGTCCATTTTGCCAAATGATGGAGTTTGTGGAGATTCTGAAATATAAACGATTTTCCCTTTTTTGTTAATTCCTGGGCGACACGGTGCTTTCATAAGCGAGAGCAATGCATCTAGTTTAGCCTGTGTTGTTACCAGCTTTTTGTCAGTCTCCCTTGAGATTGCAACTGTGAGTAAGCGTTCTTTAGCTTTTTTAATAAATTGTTTGTTCTGTTCTTCCTCTGAAAGTTCAGGGGCTACTTCTGTTTGTTGTTCTAGAGTTTCTTCTACAGCTTCTAGTATTATGCGGTTTTGTATTTCTTTGGTTATTTTAGACTTTTTATTTGGTGCTTGCGATTTTGCTACAGCCATTGTTGCTTGTGTTGTTGCATCTTTTTTTGTTGCATTTTTTGGTATTGCTGCTTTTGCTGTTTTTTTCATGTTTTCTATTTCTGTGTCTTGTGCAAATTCACTCGATACTGTTCCAACATTGCGGACTACTTGGATTGTACTAGTCATATTGCCAATAGCTTTTGTTATGATTTGGGTTGATTGTTCTTTCCTAGCTGTTTTTCCTTGCTTTTCATCCTTTTTCTTTGCAAGTTTTTTAAATAATTTTGATGCTGTTGGTGCTTTTTCGTGTGATTTGATGGCGAACGCCATTGTTTGCAAAAACTGTTCTTTGGTATTAGCACCCTTAGTATCCTTATCATCCTCAAATTCACGAAGCTTCGTGTCAAGCATAGTTCCATCTTGTTGTAACATTGTCATTTCTTCGGCATTTTTCTTTTTAATTGAGTTGTGTGTTGTAGCACATGTGTAAAGCGTGCTGCCTAAAAACGCAGCCCCAAGAATATATGATGCATTGTTTTTTCGTACTTTTTGGTTACCGCTCAATATTGATTGTGCGTAGTCAGAAAATGTACCTACAAACACTTTGCGGCGAATTGATTTTCGATAGTTTCTGTATATTTCCAATGTCCATATTGAACCAAGTGCTGTTGAAACTGCACAACCGGTAAGAATTTTGTGCTTTTTTGTTAAGCTGGACAAAGAATTTACTTTGTCAAAAAAACCAGTTTTTTTAGTTTCTGCTTTTTCAGTCTTTGCGGTGAAAGCAAAATTTGTGCACACCAAGCAAAGAATAATAATTTTTTTTATGAATTCCATTTTTTTACTCCTTTTAAGATAGCGATGATGCGCGTTTGCGTTGTGATACCAACTTTTTATTTGTCTCTTCTATAACACCACGTGCTATTTCGTATGAAAGAGAAACGTGTCTACCAAGTCGTACTTTGCGCCTGAACTTTTGTGTCATTTCTTCGATTGTTCGTCCAACAAATTTTTTATCCATGAGGTCGATAAGTTCTTGTTTCCTTTGTGTGAACCCTTCTTCGATAGGAACTCCTGCATTTACAACTTCTTTTTTAATGAATAGTTCCATGAGCTGAAGTTTTTCTCTATCTGTTGGGTATGGCATATGTACAACTTCACTAATTCGACTTTCAACGGCGGAATCCAGTATGTTTCTGCGATTGGTTGCAAATACAAAAACAATATTTTTGTCCGAAGGTTTTGGAACCTTTTCGAGGAAAGCCTGTGTTAGCTCGCGACTTTGTTCACTTGTGGTGGTGTTTTCTCGATTTCCAAGAAATGATTCTGCCTCATCTATAAACACAAGAACACCTTTGGGGCTTTTCTTTGCAAAAGCAAAAATTTTGTCGAGTTCTGCTCGGTCTTTACCACGTTCAAGCTTGGTGAGAGATGTTCCAGAAAACATTACGTAATCAAGTCCAGATTGTGCTGCAAGTGCTCGTGCTGTTAATGTTTTTCCGGTTCCTGGGGGGCCATAAAAAAGGATGTTTGGCATTGTTTCGTTTGTTTGACGAGCTGTTTTTAAAATTGTGGCAAGTTCGTTTATCTTTTGTTTAATTTCAGGGCTTGCAACAATTTCATCTATATCTTGTGCTTTTAGTGGGGGCGGAGTGATAACAAAGTTTTTTAATTTTTCCAGTCCTGAGTAAAGACTTGTTTCTTCGATAACTTGTGGGCGTTCCATTTGCTGTTTGATGTGTGCATAACCAAGTTTACTTGCGTAGTATGTGCCAAAAATAATTGCAGTCAACATTATAATTGTCTTTGGATCATTTATAATTTGTGTTATGCCATTCAT
Organism: bacterium; assembly: GCA_030629865.1. Classification (GTDB taxonomy): domain Bacteria; phylum Babelota; class Babeliae; order Babelales; genus DAOVOC01. The sequence continues at coordinate 10,820 of DAOVOC010000007.1, read as the reverse complement.
GATGGTTTGTCCTAGGACGGCAGATTTAATTGCAGCAGTTTGTTTGTCATTTTGAGCTTTTGTTTTTTCTACTTGTGCCTGCGCAAAAAACTTTGCGGCTTCAACCAGTCCTTTGCCAGGAACTTGCATTGTCGCTAAACAAAGAGAGTTATTGGCTTTGAGTTTAGCTATCTCAATTTCTTGTAGTTGGGTGAACTTTTCCTTGGTTGCATCGTCTTTGTGTTTCCCTTTTTTCCATTTATTGAATGCCTTATCAGTTATAAGATTTGTGCTTATTTGTACGATTTTTTCATTGTTTTCGTCAAAATTTCCGGATTGTTTATTTACCAACTGCGTACATATTCCGATACCAGCCATTGCAATAGCTTCTGTGCTCATTGCGATGATATCATTGCTTGTAAAGGTTATTGCCAAAGTTAGCAGTAATGAGATATTCAGCTTGTTTGTTAACATTTTTGCTCCTTTTTTGGTTGTGTTTGGGATTTTTTATTTAAATACAGTTCAATTTGTGTGTTAAAAATTTTTTCATCAGCGTGGTTTTCTTTTTGTAGAATGCATTGTAAATTTTGTGGATCTTTAATCATCTCAGCGCAGTGTTTTTTTAGTTGTGAATTTGTGTAAGTTTTTATAGATGCGGCAGAAAGCAAAACACCCGTGCTGTGAACAAGTGATTTAAGTGCAAGAAGTCCCCAGCTACAAATCCACCAATGGTGTCCTGGAGTGGTTCCGTCTCCCATTAGTTTTTGCATAAAGTCATCTGTTTTTTGTGTTTTTTTAAAGCGTTTTTTGAAATAAGGTTCGATTTGCCATTTTAGGGCAGTGAGCTCTGGAGCAAGTGAGCTGAGAGCATTTCCTAGAAAGTTGTCAGCAAGTCGTATCAGTGTTTTGCTTATACCAATAAGGTGTGTCCATCTTGGTTGCAGCATAAAAATACCCATTTCTAGAATTGGAAGATTTAGCTTTAATGTTGTATTGCGATGCATCGGTGGAATATTTTCACCATCCCCAAATTCTCCCATGATCAACCTCATTTTTTCAAATGACAAAATGGTTGGGCGCATTTTTTTTGTTATAGAGTCGGCAATGTAGTGAGCGATTCCAGCGATGAGAGAGATGCCTTCGCAAGCTTTTTGCTTTTTAAACCACTTGTACAATCCTGAAATGGCCTTTTTGCGTTCAGATTTAGAGTTTGTTTGATAGCGTGAAATTGCTTCTTTTAAGACGATTTGGAATGTTTCCGGTGATTCTGTAATTATGTCTGTGATGCTAGAAGTTATTTCTTTTGTAATTTTTCCCGTCAAATATTTGTTAGCTGTAAGGCTGAGAAGACTGCCAATTGCTCCTCTAGCATCATTATTAAAAGGATCCGATGTTCTCAAACCTGAATTTATTTTGAATGTGATATTTTTGAGAAGAGGGAGTACTGTATCTTTACCAAGACTTCCTTTCCATTTTTCCAGCGGCTTTTTGGTTGTTTTAAAAAGTGTAAATTCTAGTTGGTCATTTTTATCAAGTTCTTCTTCGTAAGAGCGTCGTATTGTTTGTAACTCGGCCTCTTGTGCCATAAGGTTGATCGCAGAATTTGGTTGTTCTATCTGGGCAATTGTTTTTTGTACAAGACTTTCTAGTTCGGTATTCAAGGATGGCTTTATTTGTGATAGTCCCTTTTCGGAGGAAGAAATGCAGAAAATTGCCAGAACGAAGACCTTCTTCATTCTAAGCTGGGCGTAAAAGCGTGATATTTTTTTAAACAGCCCGTTCATAGCGCACAATTCCTGCGGTTTTTGGTGTTTTTTACAACTTCATGTCTTATTGTAAAGATTGCCGCATGTTCTGCGACCGCCCTTATTTAATGAGTATAAAAAAGGTGTTTTGTGCTAAAAAACGCAGTAAAAATAGGCCGGCCCAGCGAGTACTGGGCCGTTTGAGTGAGATTGTTTTATTAGATTTTAGTCTTTTTTATTGCCTGTATGGTCTTTTTTATCGCAACCTTGGCCTTTGCCTGGTCCCATTCCACGGCCTTTTCCACCTTGTCCTAGGCCCTCGCCTGGAGGATTGTCTGGCTTAATCTTACATTCAGGTCCTGTGCATGGGCCTTGGCCTTGGCTATCTTGACCTGTGCCTTGGCGAGGCCTGCGTCCAGGACGATTAAATTTAGTCATTTTTTTTGCTCCTATGGTTTTATTTTATAAGCAACTACAAATATAAGTGTGCCATTTCTACAGCAAATCTGTGAAGCTAATTAGACGTTGTCAGATTCTTACTGTGGGTGGGGCAAGGTAATCAAGAAAATCGATTTCAGGATTTTTAGATATAAAAGTTAATGCTTTTTGGATTTGTTCTTTTACTAGTTGATGGTCTTTTGGTGTCTCTTCTTTGGATTTTAGATTTTGTGTGATTGTAGTCCAATATTCTTCTAGTTTTTGTACGACAGCATTGTTACGTGCTTCAACACCTGTTATTTTTTTGTCGTTTAATTCTTTAATTAATTTGAGAGCGAAATGCTTTGGATGTTTTGCCATTGCTACTAGTTCGCCTACTGCTTTTTGAAATGGTGTTGGTTTGTACACTGGTTCTTGCGACATTGATTTAATACCATTTGTTGAAAAAAATAATGCCATACAGAAGAAAAGTGCATATAATTTTTTGTTTTTCATGTGGTTCCTAATCAGTTTTAAATAGTTTGATTAAGCTTTTCAGTTTTTTCTAAAAGATTTTCTATCGATACGCCAAATTCTTGTTTTCCATCGAGGGTTCTAAGTGTTACGGTATTGCTTTTTTCTTCTTTCTCGCCAAGTACAAGCATTAATGGTATTTGGTCGAGCTGTGCTCTTCTTATTTGGGCATTAATTTTATCTCCCGATTTATCTAATTCTGTTCGAATTTTTATACCAGAAAGCTTTTCGCAAATTGTATTAGCGTAATTAGTTTGTTTTTCTGTGATTGTCAAAATGCGTGCTTGCACAGGTGCGAGCCAAAATGGAAAGCGGCCTTTGTAATGTTCGATTAAAATTCCCATAAATCGTTCTAGAGAGCCATAAATTGCTCGGTGAAGCATAACGGGGCGTTTGCGAGATTGGTCTGTATCGATGTATTCCAACTCGAAATTTTCTGGAAGGAAGAAATCTACTTGAACAGTTCCGCACTGCCACTCACGTCCCATGGCATCATGCAGTATAATTTCGATTTTAGGGCCGTAAAAAGCGCCATCGCCTTCATTAATAACAAATGGGGTTCCTCGTGAATCGAGAGCGATCTTTAATGCTTCGGTGGCTTCTTGCCATAAATCGTCTGAACCTATGTGTTTTTCTGGCTTTGTAGAAACGCCAAACGTAATTTTATTAAATCCAAATGGTTTGTAGATTTTTTCTGCCAAAAGCAAAACAGTTTCGACCTCTTGGGCGATTTGATCGCGAGTGCAAAATATATGAGCATCATCCATTGTGAATGCTCTAACGCGCATAAGGCCATGCAAAACGCCAGAAAGCTCAAACCGATGGCATTTGCCAAATTCTGCGATTTTTAGTGGAAGCTCGCGATATGAGTGTGGCTTGTTTTTATAAACCAAAAGGCCAGGAGGGCAATTCATTGGGCGGATTATACTAATATGAGTGTCTTTTTCAACCTTGGCAAAATACATGTTTTCCTTGTAGTTGTCATAGTGCCCAGATGTTTTCCAAAGTTGTTGGTCCAAAACCAGCGGTGTTTGGATTTCTTGATATCCAGCTTTACATTGTAGATTGCGTGCATGTTCGATGAGCTTGTTAAAAATTTTCAGACCTTTGTCATGGAAAAATGGCATGCCGGGGGCCTCTGGATGAAATGAAAAAAGATCCAGCTTTTTTCCTACGACACGATGATCATATTTTTTAGCTTCTTCAACTTGTTTAAGATAGGTTCTAAGTTCTTTTGCTGTTCCAAAAGCGACGCCAGAAACTCTTTGTAGCTGCGTGTTTTTTTTATTGGCGCGCCAATAAGATCCGGCAACAGCCATAAGTTTAAAATGTTGAAGCTGGTCAGTGGATTCAACGTGTCCACCTTCGCATAGGTCAAAGAAGTTATCTTGTGAATAGATTCCAACAGTCTCTGAATCGATTCCATTGATGATTTCTGTTTTGAATTTGTTGTTTTTATAGAGTTCTAGCGCTTCTTTTTTAGAAATTTGTTTACCTGATATTTTTATTTTCCGCGAAGCAATTTCTCGCATTTTTCCTTCGATTACAGGCAGGTCAGATTCTTTAAGAGGATTTGGAAGATAAAAGTCATAGAAAAAACCTGTTTCTGTCGCAGGTCCTAATGTCAGTTTTGCATCTGGGTACATTTCTGTAATCGCGTGTGCGAGAAGATGCGATGTTGAGTGGCGAACCTTGTACAAAAAACTGTTCTTATCCATGACAACCCCCTTGAATGCTGACTGTAATGCCTAAAACGGTATCATACAACTATGGTGTGTACAAGTTAAAAAGGCTGCCGAGGCTTTTAGTAATGTCGTCAACCTCGCTACACTGGTGCGGTTTCTCATCAGGCTTTATGCCAGCACAGGGAGAGAACGATGGCCGAAAAACGTACGAGTGTGGCAAAAAAAATAACAGAAAAAAAAATAAAGACAGCTTCTAAGACAGTCGAAAAGAAGTCAACCAGTGCTTCAAAAACATCTTCAGGTTCGATAAATAAAAAAAGGATCTTTGTATTAGATACTAATGTTTTGCTTCATGATAGTAATTCTATCTATTCGTTTTTAGGTTCTGTTGTTGTTATTCCTCTTGCGGTGCTAGAAGAGCTTGATCAATTTAAGTCTGAAAAAACCGAGCTTGGGCGCAATGCTCGCCAGATAAGTCGAAATCTTGACGAAATGCGTCAGCAAGGTTCTCTTGCAGACGGTGTTTTAATTAAGCGTGGCAAAGAAAGTATTTTAGTTAAAGTTATGCCTATTTTAGTTGAAATGGAGCGTGAAAGTTTTGATCTTCCACTCGATTTACTTGATCATAGGATTATTTTCTTAGCCAAATCTCTTGCTGATCAGGGCAATCACGTAACGCTTGTATCTAAGGATATTAATGTTCGGTTAAAATCGGATGCTCTTGGTGTTGAGGTCGAAGACTATCGAAAAGGAATAATTCAGACTGATGAATATTACAAAGGATGGCACGAAGTTATTGTTGATAGAGCAGATTTGAAAAAAATCAACAAAGATAACATGTCAAAAATGCTTGATATAGCAACGGTTAATCCAAATCAATTTGTTCTTTTTACTGATGAACATGGCAGTGATTCCTATCGTCTTTTTAGAAATAAAACTAAAGGCGAGTTGTTTGAAGTAAGGCGGTCGCAGGGGTTGTGGTCATTTCGAGATAAAAATGTTCAGCAGTTGATGGCGCTTGATTTGTTGCTTGATGATACAGTTCAAATTGTTTCATTGCTGGGACCTGCTGGAACTGGAAAAACGTTTTTAGCCCTACTTGCAGGTCTTGACAAAGTTTTGCAGCAGCATCAGTATCGCAAGCTATTAGTTGCTCGTCCCATTGTTTCTTTGGGTGCTGATATTGGATTTTTACCAGGTGATGTTCAAGAAAAACTTTATGAATGGATGCACCCGGTGTACGACAATCTCGAATACATTTTTAATGAGATGTATATTCGTGGCGAAGTTCCAAACATTTTAAAGAATAAACAAGAACGTAAATATGAAAAAGAACGTTGTGGTAAAAGTGGTAAACACAAAAAACAGAGCAGTGGATATAAAAAACGAGAAGAAGAGGGCAGTCATAGTTACGGAGCGCGTGTTCACGGTGGTGTTTTAAAACTGCAAACAGAAGGATTATTAGCTCTTGAAGCGATTACATACATGCGAGGGCGATCAATACCGAATCAGTTTATGTTTATTGACGAAGTGCAAAACTTAACGCCTCATGAAGTAAAAACTATTGTGAGTCGGGCTGGGGATGGTACAAAAGTAATTTTGGGTGGCGATCCGTATCAAATTGATTCACCATATCTCGATTTTTCGAGTAATGGTTTAACAATAACTTCAGAAAAACTTAAAAATGAAAATTTAGCGGGTTCAGTTTTCTTAGAAAGAAGTGAGCGTAGCTCGCTCGCAAAATTGGCTGTCGAAAAACTATAAATTTTAATGAGGGGTGAGAAAAAATGCATTTAAAAAAAACTTTGTTTGTATGCAGCCTGTTGCTTCTTGCCCTTCCTGGTTGTTTTGAAAGTTGTCAAAGAAGTGGGGATGAGGTTGTTTATTATCCTAGTGACTTATCACTAGAAACTGATATTGCTTTAGTTAATCAAAATATTTTTGAACTTGATGCTCAAAGTCTTCGAGAAATTATTCGTACAGCATGGGAAGAAACCAAAATTCGCGATTTTAAAGACCTGGAAGAGTTTGCGGTTATCGATGTGCGCGGATATGATTTGTACGTGCAACAGCGGATTCGTGGCGCTGTTAATGTAGAATTAAAAGATTTAAAGCATGAAGCGAGTCGGTGGGAATTGGCGAGAAAACTTATTGTGTACTCAAATGATAACAAGTGCTTGTTGGCTAAAAAAGCCGCACAACGTCTTGCATCGTACGGCTTTAAAAAAGTTTTTGTTTATAGTGGTGGCATGAGTGAGTGGTTCAATATGGGCTTCGAGGTTGACTGAGATGTTGTCTGAAAGGGTTAGTTTCTGGGAATGAACTACACCTGCGGTGTTTGGATTTGTTCATATTTTTAATAAGCAAAATACGCTTGTCATTAATTTTAGAAAGTAATTTTATTGTCCATCCAATTGCAGCCATAAGGTATGCAGCGTTCTTATGAAAATATAACTTTGGTTTTATTATTTTTTGCCAGCAATATTCTTCGTTTTTAAATTCATAGCAAGTATGTTGATTGTTTTTATTATTATCTAAAAAATTGTGGTGGAGTTTTTCTTTACATAAAAACGGTATTGTTTCTTCTATTCCACATTCCTTAATAAATTTGATACTAAACTCTATGTATTCCCATATTGTCTTATTTAGGTCCGTTGTAAGATCTTCTGGCTTAAACATATTTTTAGATATAAAAAATAAAACATAATTAGGGCTTAATTTTTCATCTTCACATAGGTCTGTATAGATTTCAAAATATCTAGCTTTCAAAACTTTAATTTGATTAGCAACTTTTTCTTTCGAATGTGTTAATATCTCTGATGCAAAAATTTTAGCTTGTTGGGTTTTTGATTCTTCGATTTTATTTAAATTGAATATTTCATTGCTCATTGCATTACCAGAAAACGATATCGAAAATATCAGAACGATAATTGAAGTTGTTTTAAAGATCATGATATTTTCCCAAAATTAGTTTCATTTAGAGTGAAATTGCAGATTAAATTTTACAGCAATCCAACCCATTATGAAAAAATACTGTAAGAGATCGTAAAAGTCACTTTTTAATTTTTCAAGTTTATTATATACCTATTTAAAAAATTTTTTAGTGCTTGGTTGCGCGGGAATAGAGTGTTGGTTGCATTATGACTTCGTAAGTTTTCTAGCACTTTGGTGTATCCAGTTGGAATAAATGCATGGGTGAGAAGACAGTTTTTATATGGTTTTTCCAGATCTTCTGGTTTTCGGCATGTTCCTAGAATAGAGCCTCTAAAAACTGTTACAGCTCCATCTTTGTCTACAAATGCGATGTTGCAGTAATATTCGATTTCATCACCATCATCTGCGAGTGTAAAAAAGTCTTTGACGCCAAGTCCTTTGACCGTGTGTTTTGAAAGTGTTCCCGGAAAACAGGGATATTTTTTTATATAAAATCCTTCGTCATCTACAATTAGTGGTGCTTTGAGGTGCTCGAATGCTTGCTTGGCTTTGTATTTTATAACTTTTTGTTCACAAAGTGTTTGTGGCTCCATTAGTTCTATGTTTTTGAATTCAATTTCAAAATTCGGTTTGTTTTGTTCAAAAAACTCTTGAACGAGCTTAATCTTTAGCGAGTTGCTTGTGACGTAAAAAATCTTATTCATTGTTACCCAATGCTGCATCAAGTCCTTGTAGTTCTACAGTTGTCTGTCCATTCCATTCATTTTTTAAAACATGTGCTGCGATTGTAAAAGTTTTTTCTTCATGTGACAAAAAGAAGTCGAATAGGTCTGGTCGATTGAAGAAAATCGCAGGCTTTACGATTCCGTTTGAAAAAAACATACACTTAACATGCTTTTTTTTGAGTAGTTGTGGTGGGCGCACCAACGAAAGATCATTTACTAAAAAAGTAGGTACTGGATTTTGGTTTCCAAATGGTTCAAGTTTTTCTAAGTCTTGAGTCAGCTTTTTGTTTGTATCGCGTAGTTCTAGCGAAGCGTCTAGTTGTAGTTTTGGTCGTAATTGATCGATTGTAAATTGCTTAGCTACTGTAGTTTCTAAAGCTTCTTTGAGTTTTTCAAGGTTTTCTTGCGGCAAAGAAAGGCCTGCTGCACAGCGGTGGCCTCCAAACGATTTTAAAATATCTTTATTTTGGCAAAGTGCTTCGTAAACATTAAATTCGTCTATCGATCTACAAGATCCTTTTGCAAGTCCATCTTTTGTTAGGTGGAACAGAAAGACCGGCCTGCCGTAGCGGTTAGTGAGGCGGCCTGCCACAAGGCCAATAAGGCCGGTTGGCCAGTTTTCATGTGCAGAAAAAATGATATGTTCAGAATTAATATCGATCTTTTTGTTTTGGATCTCATTTTCAACATCTTGCAAAACAACAGTTTCAGCTTCTTTGCGTTTTTCGTTAAGACTGCCGAGCTTTACAGCTATTGTTTTTATTTGTGCTTCATCTGTGCTGATTAAAAACCTAACGGCATCACGAGGGTCGTCCATGCGACCCAAAGCATTAATTTGTGGTGCTATTCCAAATGCAATATCTTGCGAACCAATTTGTGATTTGCTCGAGTTATTGTTTGCAAGTAGGGCTGCAATGTGCGGGCTCATGTTTGCGTTAAGGCGTGCAAGGCCTTGTCTTACCCAGTAACGATTTTCATTAACAAGTGGAACAACATCAGCAATGGTACCAAGGGTAATCAGTTCATAAATTTTTTCTGGTAATGCTAATTTTTGTTTTTCATACAGAAGTGATACGAGTTTGAATGCGACGCCAGCACCGCAGAGTTCTTTGTTTGGAAACTTACATTCTTTTTGATGTGGGTTAACAATTGCGCATACTGCAGGAAGCGTTTCTGCTGGTTGGTGGTGGTCGGTGATAATCATGTCTATGCTGCGTTCTTGTGCAGTTTTGGCTGCTTCGTGAGCACAAATGCCGTTATCGACGGTTATGATAAGTGAAAAGCCGGCATCTGCGGCTCGGTGAACTATTTTGGAAGAAATTCCATAACCATCGCGACTTCTGTTTGGCAAAAAATAGTTTATGTTAGCACCAAGTGGCATAAGGGCGAGCAAAACAATTGATGTAGCAGTAGCTCCATCTACATCGTAATCACCAAAAATGAGTATCTTTTCCTTTGCGAGCAAAGCTTTTTCTATGCGTTCAACTGCAGTGTTAATATCTTTGAGCTCAGAAGCGTGAGCTACATCTCGTTCAAAGGAGCTGAACAAAAATGAAGACACCTTGTGTGCAAATTCAAAGCCTCGCGAATTTAGTGCTGCGGCAACCGGATATGTAAGATTGCAGTCAGATGCAATTTTGAGTGCTATAACCCTGTTTGACAATGCAAGTTGCCACGTAAAGCGTGTTCCTTGAATTTCTTTTGCAGACACAGGAGTGTTATTTTTTATTTTCTTCAACATTGTTTGTCATATAATCGATAAAGGCTTTTAATGCACGAGCTCGTGGTGAAAAATAATCGACATCACTGCTTCCAGCCATCTCTGCAATTGTGTGAGTGCTTTCGTCTGGCCTTAAAAGTGCGTAAACGCCACGTCTCTCTACTAGCGATGGTGGAACTTCAATGTCTAGAACACCAGATGTTTTGCCACGAAAGTGATGCAAAATACCATCTTCATCAACGTATCCCAGTCTGCAGTAAATTGTTGCTCGATAGCTTGGTGCAGCAAGACGTAACATTCCATCCCAGCCAAGACTCATAATGGTTGGTTTTGCAAGAGGGCCAGGAAAAGTTGGAAACTCGTCGATATAAAATCCTGCATCGTCGACAATAAGAGGCCTTTGAAACATTTGCCATGCTTCACCAGCTTTATACTTAATAACTTTATTTTCGTCGAGGGTTTGAGGTTCATAAAATGCAACTTCACGCGTTGCAATTTTTATATCTGGTGCATGTTGTCTGATAAAACGTTCAACAGTTCTACGCTTCATTGGGTTGCTGGTAATGTAGTGAATTGGGTTTCTCATCACGAATCCTTATACTGCATTTAATCTTGCTTGGGCTTCATGGTTGGGAACAAAATAACATCTTTAATTGTCGTTGTGTTTGTTATAAGCATGGTGAGCCTGTCTATGCCTATTCCAACACCAACAGCTGGTGCGAGGCCATATTCAAGGGCTCTGATATAATCAGTGTCAAAATGGTGTGCTTCCGTATCACCTTTTTCTCTAGCTTCAACTTGTTTTTTAAATCGTTCTGCCTGATCAAACGGATCATTGAGTTCTGTAAAACCATTAGCAAGTTCCATGCCTACGGCAAAAAGCTCAAATCGGGCAGCAATATTTGGATTGCTTGGATCTCGTTTGGCGAGTGGAGAAACTTCTATTGGATAACCTATAATAAACGTTGGCTGTACAATTTTTGCTTCCACTAATTTTTCGAATAGAGCGAATAACTTTTCACCGTAGCTTGCGCCTTTGTAAAGCTCCACTTCATGTTTTGATATTAATGAATCTATTGTG
>DAOVOC010000083.1 GCA_030629865.1 bacterium | reverse complement strand
TTCATAAAAAATCTTTTTTAAATCGGCATTTTTACTCAGTTTTGGCTTAAATACATTCCATAATTTAAATGTCTGCAAAGCATCGTGTGCAGCGTACTGAGCAACCTTTTCGATTGGCACATCTTTTAAACTTGTTTTTTTGCCAGCAACATTTTTGAATTCTTCCATTTCTTCATTTAACACATCTCTAGAAAGCCCTTTAAGGCCCGCCTTTTGCCATTCCGGTTGCAATAATTTTGCGGCAATCATTGTATCAAATATATCGCCACAAACTTCTAAGCCAGCTTTGCGTAAAAAATGCATATCAAATTTAGCATTGTGCATCACCTTGCTAATACCAGCAGTTTTTAAAATTGGTCCTAAAATTTTCACGACAGTTTTTAAATCAATCACACAGCTTAATAATTCGGTTTTTGCAACATCAAAAATTTCCTGTTGCGCATCTTGTTTTTTTTCATATTCGCCAAGCACAGGAACATAAAATGCGGTTTTCTCATCATATGCTAGCGAAATACCAATCAATTCTTCTGTGCACCAATTAAGGCCTGTTGTTTCGGTATCAACAGCACAAAATTTTTTAGATTTAATTTTTGAGGCAATATCAAAAAGCTGTTTTTCTTGGGTAACAAGTTTCCAATCAAAACCGACTTTTTTAGCCGCATTCTTTTTCTCTTTTTTTGCTGCTGATGGATTTGAAGCTAATGAAAACATTTCAAACTCAGCAAAAAAATTGTCTGCTTGGCCCCACTGCTTAGGTGAAAAATCGGTGTCAGAAATCCGCATTTTTATAGGGCAAGACCGCAGGGTAAAAAGCTTAAAACTCAAGGCCGCATCACTCTTTCCGTCTTCTAGCAAGTTTTTTGTTCTGTTTGAAGAAACTTCGTCGAGCCGCTTGTATAAATCTTTTAGGTCATCAAATTCTTTTACAATCTTCTCTGCACTTTTTTTGCCAATACCTTTAACGCCGGGAATATTATCGGAAGAATCTCCAACCAACGCATGATAGAAAGACAATTTTTCTGGAACAAACCCATATTTTTCAAAAAAGACAACTTTATCAATTGTCTGTTTTTTTGCCAAATCTAATGCTGTTACATTTTTAGAAATCAATTGCAGCAGATCCTTATCTGATGCAACAACAACAATTGGATTCGTTTTTGAATATTTTTTGGCAATAGTTGCAATCAAATCATCTGCTTCATATCCATTGAGTGAAACTTGAAAAATCCCCATTTTTTCAGCAATTTTTATTATATATTTTTTTTGCTCAAGTAATTCACTTGGAGGAGTAAGTCTTTTTGCTTTGTACTGCGCATACTCTTTTTTACGTATTGATCCCTTTTCGTCCCACGCGATAACAATGCGCCTAGCATTGTGCTTTTCAACCAATCGTTTTATTGCACGGAAAAAGCCATAAATCGCTTGAGTCGGAATACCCGATTGCGTCCTTAGAGGAGCAATCCCATAGAACGAACGGTACAACAATGCAGAACCATCTATTAAAAAGATTGTATCTGGCTTACCCATAAATTTTCCTTTCGATATGCAAATATACAATTTTTAGATTAGACACCAAAATTTGCATACCCCTTTTTAAACTACAACAATTGTGTAAACTAATTTTCCGCCAACCATTTTTAAATTTTATCAAAATTACCGAGGGATCATGTTGAGAATCCTGGCTCTGGATATAGGTGATGTCTGGATAGGAAGTGCAATCTCTGACCCCCTTGGAATTACCTGCAAACCATACAAAACCGTAACAAGAGACAATGTAAATGACTTTCTATATGAAGTCGTAAGCAATAAAAATGTCACCACTATTGTTACAGGAATTCCTTACACCATGTCAGGGAAAGAAGGGAGCCAGGCAACAAAAACAGCGTTTTATCTCTCAATAATGAAAAAGGCTTTAAAAGAGAAGGGAATTGAAAATCAAATTAAATGGGCAACATGGGATGAGCGCAAAACAAGTAAGTACGCTCTGCAAACACTGAGCACAAACAAGCGACTTAAAAAACCATCAAAAGAATCTAAAAGTCGTGAACACTCCATTGCTGCAGCTTTTATTTTACAAGGCTACTTAGATAACAGGGCCATCTATGACTAATCCAAATAAGTAACCTTGGGGGGATTAATAGGAAAGAGGAGAGGAGAATGGAATGTCCCAAATGTAGGGGGCTCATGGTTACACAAACTTTTTTCAGCCACTTCATTAATTTTGAAGGGTGGAGATGCCTGAATTGTGGTAAGGTTATCGAGAAAAAAGAAAATACCCTAAAGGATTCTGCTTTTAGCATTTTTTACCAAGGACAGAAAGCGAAAGACTCACCTTGAAATCTGATCATTATATTTTATCACTCCAAGGAAGCTATAAGACATCACAGGTAAGTTTGTACAAAAGTACACAATGCGTACAAAAAAGTGAGATTCACTCTATAAAAGCCAGCGCAGCACTTGTTCCACTTATCGAAACACTTTTATGGAAAGAAAAAATTTCACTTTCAAACCTTGATTATATCGCACTCGACCAAGGTCCTGGAGCTTTTACTTCACTTCGCGTAACTATAGTTACTGCAAATGCAATCAGTTTTGCTTCTAAGATTCAACTCATCGGAATAAACGGCTTAAAGGCTCTTGCCCTTGATATGTTTTTAAAACGTTCAGCGCTCATTAAAAATAATAATATTAAAATTGTTTGCCCACTTCTTAATGCCTACAATAATGAAGTCTACAGCTATGCCATACGTGCAGATTCTTTTCGAAGCATAATTTCAAAACCTCAATGTCTTAATGTGGAAACTTTTTTAGACACACTCAAACAAAAACAACCGAATAAACAAATTTTATTCACTGGTAATGGCTCTAAAATGCACCGAGAACTAATAGAAAAACAATTAGGACAAAACGCCATCTTCGAAAGCACTACCATAGATCAGTGCAGTGCTGATTCTGTTGCCAAATTAGCTTTCGAACATATAGCAGCAGAAAAAAAAACTGCAAAAAAAGTTCTTCCCATTTATATGAAGAAAGGAATGCACACCCCAAAACCTAAGAAAGCACACTAAGAACAAATCCAGCGCCAACAAGTACAGCTTCTTGGGTTCGCAAAATTGTAGACGTCAACTTGCAACAACACATATTTTGCTTCTTAAGAAATGTTATTTCATTATCTGCAAAACCACCTTCTGGCCCAAAAAACAATCCTATTTCAGAACTTTTTTTTGTTCCAAAACCATTCAACCTATCAACAAGTGAACGAGGTTCATGAGTTTCAAAAACTAGATCATATCTAGATATAGAAAACAAAAGATCTTGAAGTGCACAAGGTTTTTTCAGCTCTGGTTCACAAAAACTTTTTGATTGTTCTCGCGCACCAACCATCACCGATCTTAAACGCTGCACTTCACGGTCTGACCACCAGTGCTTATGAACACGCTCTGTTAAAATTGGTTGAATACTACGAGCACCAAGCTGAGCCGCATAGTATATAACCTGTTCAAAAGACGATCTTTTTAAAAGCCCCACAAATAAATGTATAGAAGGTAAAACTGAAACATTTTCTGTTACATCAGCAATGTTAAAAACGATTATATTCTTGTCATTAAACGCCTGCAAAACACAGGAAGCATTTTGTTTATCATCAAAAAAAACAAAAGCGTCACCAATGCGCATATGTAGAACTTTAGACATACGCGCAAAAAGAACTTTATCTTCTAGTGTATATTTGCCACCAACACTCCACTGATTACAACAAGCACTTAAATTGGAATAAGGCGAATTGTAGTCCCAAGTGCAACACTAGCCTATCCGATAACTACTCCAGTTTCTTCAAAAAATACTTGTGCTGGTGTTTTAAATCCAAGAGATTTTCGAGGCCTACTATTTAATTTACACATGATCGTAAAAATGTCGTCATCTGTCAGAGATTTGAAGCTACTTCCTTT
>DAOVOC010000089.1 GCA_030629865.1 bacterium | reverse complement strand
TTTTACTGATGCTTTTGGCAATTTCGTCTTCGGCGAATGCATTTGGTCAACTCAGAAAAATTCGGCAAATTGAAAAAGAACATCCAGAATGTAAATTTGATAGCTTAACCAAGTCCTTTGCCTACATGCCCCATATAACAGCGGCTTTAGCAACGGCAACTCTTGGAATAGGCATTGTTGACTATATTCTTTTCAAAAAAAAACACCCTAAATTAGGCGTTTCCAGCTGGCTCACAAATACTTTAATTCCGCAAAAAAGAATAAAAAGAGAAAAACGAGCCAAGGCAAATGGGTTTTCACGTTTTTTACTCAGAACAGCTTTGCTGACAACATCTTATAGTGCACTATTCGCAATTACCTTTGGTTTTATTGTAAAAGATGAAATTGAGAGGACAAAAGTATCAATAAATAGATGTAAAATTGAAACTGAAAAAAACCATTTACAAGCCAAGTCTACACTACAAGATTTTATCCGCGAAGAAGAGAGCTCTAGAACGATATTGCCTGCAGAAAACAATACCCCACCTAAATTCCCACAGGCACCCCCATCCACTGCGGAGATACCAGGCGCTCGTGGTTTTGTTCTGAGGGATTACGTAACTCCCGACAAAACAATGTGGGATTCATTGGTGCAAAGCTCAAAGAATGCACATTTTGTACGGGAAGCACGCAAAAGCATGAATCTTTCGTCATGTTGGTATACTCACCAGTCTGGGGCAATTATAAAAAACGGCGCAACTCGTCATATAATCGCGTACAACCCCCAATCCGCCAACTGGACATGGAAACCTGGTGCCAATTCTCTCGAGATGGTGCTTACACAACCAATGAAAGAACAACTTCCACAAGGCATGCAACATATAATGCTCAATAACGAGCAGTGGTCGAAGGCTCGCGCATCTAAGCAGGAGCTCACAGAACTGCTTATGAATTCCAGAGAAGCTCCAGGTTCTGACCCAACACCTGGTTGTTGGTCTGGGAAAAGCAAATACTACAAACACGAAATAATATTACCAGTTATACGAAATAGCCAAAGATTTCATCTACACACATGGTTCGATCCAATTAACAAAAATTGGAACCATGGCAATTTCACTTTAACGACTAAGGATGTCCGGAAACTTCCGTCGCAATTAAGGAATAAAATGCACGAAATCGAATATGCCAAACTTAATCTAAAAGGCAATGCTTTATTGGAATACCAGTACGATCAAGCGTTATCACAGCCTAAAAAATCCGAAGAGATCTGTCCAATCTGTCTAGAAGGATCTGCAGAAAGAAATACCGATTTTTTCTTTTGCTCACAAAGTCCAAACCATCAAACATGTAAAGACTGCTACACAAACTATCTTAAATCACAGCCAACGCGCAAACAGAAATGGCGCTGTTTGACCTGCCAGGACTGTTCAAAGTATGGGACATCTTGGAAGCCAGTTTTTCCTGATGAATAGTATCAGAAAGTTTTAAAAATTTGGAATTTTCTGAAGACAACTCATAATCATCAAACTCACAAAAACACGCTATTTTTTGCATCATTTGCCAAAATCATATTTTCAATCCACAATTATTGAACAATTAAAAAGTAGGTAGTGTCGACTATCACACCTTTAAGTAGAGATTATGAAGAAATTAGCAGCGCTATTTTTCACTTTTTTTGCACTAGGACAGGCTTTAACGCCGCAATCTCTTAGAGAAAAAATGCAAAATCTTGAAGCAAATGATTCCAGGGTAAAATTCGATTTTATGACAAAGGCGGCTGCTTACACACCAGAAATCGCCGCTATTGCAGCTGCATCAGCGTTATTCTTAAGCATCGTTGACTATGCAAAAGTGAGTGCCGAAAACCCGGTAAAAATATCTTTTGGCAACTGGTTAAAACAAGTTTTGACAGGAAACTCTAGAATTATAGGCAAAGCCCCCTTTAAATCACGCAAAACCATGAGAAAATGGAGAAAACAAAACCAAGAAGGCAGATTTCGTCCACGCAAAATAAAACGCACTTTTTTTTCAACAGCCACAATCAATTTACTTAGGCTTGCAATTGTATCCAGCGCTGCAAGTTTAGCCGCAATACCTTTTTGCGAAAAATTTGCTGAAATTAGGATAGCTGATGAGCGCAAACGAATAAAATCCGAAGATCAAGAAGCCCAGATGAGATCCGATGCAAAATTGGCAGGAAGATTGCAAGTAAAAGAAAAACAAAGAAGATTACAAAAAGAAAAAGTCCAAATGAGGTCCGATGAAAAATTGGCACGAAAATTGCAAGAAGAAGAACAAAGAAGATTACAAGAAGAAGAAGAAGAAGAAGAAGAAGAAGAAGAAGAACAAAACAGAGCTAAAGCAGCAAACAAAATAACTGCGATTCCTGAAGTTTTCCTAAAAGAACTAACTTCAGAAGAATACAAGCTAAAAAAACAACTCACAGATAAACGTAACAGTAATACAGAGTTAAACGATAAAGAAAAAGGTTTACTTAAGAAATTAGAAACGCAAAACAATAACGTGATAGATTGCCAATGCTCTATATGCATGACACTTATGACAGGTAAAGACACCTGTAGTTGCATAAATGGCCATCAGACTTGCAAGGAATGTTATGACCTATGGGCTAAGTCTACTTATGAACAAATTATGTGCCCAGTGTGTCGTGGAAATCTCAATTAACCTATCTAGGAGATAATAAAGCCCTAAACCATTCTTGTCTCAATCAAAATCTCATCCCGCAATAACTTTGCATCGCTTTTAATATGGGCAAGCATGCGCGGCTCTTTCATAACCTTTTCGATTCTGCCGAGTGCGGCGCCAAGGTTGCCATTTTTACTTAGACATTTTGAAATATGCAACTGTGAGAATGGGAATTTATCTGACTGAACCGCAGCTTGTTCAAATAACGGTATCGCTTCGGCATAACGGGCATCGTTCATAAGTGCTTGGGCATAATTGTATGCGCAAGAAAGGCTATCTGGCTGCTGTTTGTAGGCACGTTCAAAGTGAATGCATGCTTTTTTGTAATCTCGCTCATTGTAATAGGCCACAGCCAGACTAAACATTCCACCAAAATCGTAACCCGCACCCAGCGCCTTCTCCAGAGATCTTATACCTTCACGGTGCTTGCCAAGCGCAACAGCACATTTTCCATGCAACAAGTTAACGTGCGGCTTTGCAAAACCACATTTTATCGCCATAGCAGTATTCTCAAACGCTTTTTGTTTTTCACCCTTTTCAAAATAAACCTTGGCAAGGTTGTAATAAGCTTTTCCGTAATGTCCCTTTAAAATAATTGCCGTTTTAAAGCAGCTTTCCGCCTTGTCATAATTTTTATAGTGGTACTGAATAAGCCCTACGTTGTTGTAGCACTCTGGGTGTGGCTCGTGCTTTAAGTTCAACGCCTTACCGTAGTAATGAAGCGCGGTTTTATAATCTTTCTTAATCTGATAATGGCTACCCAAGTTAATAAGTGGCTCTGCATAAAACTGATCTAGTTCTGCAGATTTTTTATAGTGCTCTAAAGATTCTTCTGTCGCTCCAGTAACTGCAAGGGCAACACCATAATTATTGTAAGCCCTCGATTTATTT